>DATHWA010000452.1:0-11245 GCA_035461025.1 Gillisia sp.
GAACTTTGTCTAAAAGAAAAGTCCATTTTTATAACGGCAAGAATGTCGAGAGGTGATGAAGGCACGGTAAATATATTCCTTGTAGAACCCGCCAACCGAAATACTGAGGGCGATGATATCCCCTGGAAAGAGTTCGACACGAATGTTCCAATAGCAACTATTTCCCCTTCTAAAAACGGGGAGATGGAGCTGGATTGGTTAGGTTTCACCATTAACGGCGACTTAGCAATAGATTACGCTATCTATGGAAAGAAAACCCTGGAGGGCACTTACAAAAAGAATTAAAAATGAAATCACTTTTCCTTTTAACTATTAGCTTTTTTTTCCTTTCCTGCGGAAATGGAAATACTCAAACTGTCACCCGGGATGAAATTGCCAATGCAGAACCTGTGGAAGTACCATTGGAAAATGGTCTTGCAAAGGCCTATTTTGCAAGTGGTTGTTTTTGGTGTGTAGAGGCCGTTTATGAAAGTATTAAAGGGGTGGAGGAATCAATTTCCGGATACTCAGGAGGTCATACAGAAAATCCTACCTACAGATCCAGTAATACCGGCACAACAGGTCATGCAGAGGCGGTAGAGATTATCTATGACCCGGAAGTCGTGAGTTTTCGTACCCTGGTAGAAGTTTACTTTGGATCCCAGGATCCCACTCAGGTTAATGGACAAGGTCCGGACATTGGTTCCCAGTATAGATCTATTGTATTTTTTCAGAATGAGGAACAGAAAAAGATAATTGAAGAGGTGAAAAATGAGGTGGCAAATGACTATCAAAAGCCTATTGCGGCAGAAGTTTTACCATTTCAGAAATTCTGGATAGCAGAAGATTACCACCAGGATTATGAAAAACTCAATCCCAACAACCCATACATTCAAAAAGTATCTATCCCACGTCTTAACCGCTTTAAACAAAAATTCCCGCACCTTCTTAAGGGTAATGATCATTAATAATAGAAATTTCAAAATAAAATGAAGCTCCGGTAGCTTCATTTTTTATAAATGCCTTAAATGTAAATTTTGAATTCTCTATTTTTACGCGCTATTAGCTACCCATGGAAATAACTACAGAAAACGTTCTATTAATAGGTTCTCTGCTCCTGTTCATAAGTATTATGGCAGGTAAAACTTCCTACAGGTTTGGGGTGCCAACCCTTATCCTTTTCCTTTTAGTTGGTATTCTTGCCGGGTCTGAGGGTATTGGAAAGATAAATTTTGACGATCCTCAACTAGCGCAGTTCATTGGTATAGTTGCGCTTAATTTTATCCTATTCTCCGGTGGGCTGGATACAAGCTGGAAAAGTATTAAACCGGTCATGTGGCAGGGGATTTCTCTTTCTACGCTTGGGGTCCTTATTACTGCAGTAAGTGTGGGGGTATTTGTAAGTTTTATTACAGATTTCACTATATATGAGGGATTACTATTAGGAGCAATTGTATCATCCACAGATGCCGCTGCGGTATTTTCCATCTTACGATCCAAGAACCTGGGTTTAAAATCCAACCTCAGGCCTACCCTTGAGCTGGAAAGTGGTAGTAATGACCCCATGGCTTATTTCCTTACAATTGCTTTTTTAGGACTTGTAATCAATCAGGATCAAAGTATTTACAGCCTAATTCCAATGTTCCTGCAGCAAATTATTATTGGGGGCTTGCTTGGGTTTGGATTTGGAAAGCTGAGTAAAATTATAATTAACCGGATTAAACTGGATTTTGAAGGACTTTACCCGGTCCTTGTTATCGCATTAATGTTCATCACCTTCTCAGGTACAGATTTTTTAGGCGGTAACGGTTTTCTATCTGTTTATTTATGTGCGGTATATCTGGGCAATCACGATATAATACATAAGAGAACTATAATGAGGATGTTTGACGGGCTTGCCTGGCTCATGCAAATTGTTCTCTTCCTTACCCTTGGCTTACTGGTTTATCCAAGTCATGTACTTCCGGTGGTGGGAATTGGGATCTTCGTTTCTGTATTCATGATATTTATTGCTAGGCCTCTAAGTGTTTTTATTAGTCTTATGTTCTTCAAAATGAAAATGCGACGCAGATGGTATATTTCCTGGGTAGGATTAAGAGGAGCGGTGCCTATCGTATTTGCAACTTACCCCCTGCTTGCAGGTATTGAGAAAGCCAGTATGATTTTTAATATCGTATTCTTTGTTTCACTTACCTCTGTAATCGTACAGGGCACAACACTTTCTGTAGTGGCAAAATGGTTACACGTGGCCCTTCCCGGAAAGGCCAAACCCAAATCGCCGGTAGACACTTTTCTTAATGATGGCGTAAAATCTTATATAAGGGAGATCATCATTCCGGAGAATAATCATTCCATTGGAAAAAGAATTGTAGATCTTCATTTTCCAAGAAAAGCCATTATTGCCATGATATCCAGGAACGACAAATTTCTTACCCCTAATGGCGCTACAGAGATAATGCCTAATGATATGCTTATTATCCTTACAGAAGATCAAAATACACTTAAAGGGGTGTATGAGAGTCTTTACCTTAACATGGAAAAGGAAGAAGAGGAAACCGTTTAGATCAATCCTTAAGGTGCTCAAGAATGAAGTTATGAACCTCAGGAGAGTTCCATTTATTTTCTATATTCTCAATTGCCATTACCTCATCCATTATAGCTCTTTGCTTATCACCAATAGCAAGAGCTTCAGCATAGGGTTTATTTGAGAAGGTAACCCGGGAATACAGAGGAATCCATTTCTCAGGAAATTTTTCAGCAAAATCACCTTCTATTTTTTTCCGAAGCAGAAATTCTGGAGAGGCGGTTTTATTGCTCATCTCAATAAAATTGCGGTAACTTAGTTCAGCAATCGCATCGGCATTGGGTTTTCTTAAGTCCTGGTATTGCTGAAAGATTTTTTCCCAGTCATCCCCATATTTTTCCATAAGGTCATCCAATACAGAAATATCCTCAAATCCTGCGTTCATACCCTGCCCATAAAAGGGAACAATTGCGTGAGCCGAATCTCCAACTAAGGCTACCTTGTCGCTATAGGTCCAGGGATAACATTTCATCGTTACCATTGCACTGGTTGGATTCCTGAAGAAATCTCTTTTAAGGTTGGATATCTCTTCTTTGATATCAGGAAAATGTTTTTCAAAAAAGGCGTCGGCCTCCTTTTCTGTAGTGATAGATTCAAAGCTCACCGGTCCTTCAAAAGGGAGGAATAAGGTACAGGTAAAACTTCCATTTATGTTAGGCATGGCAATAAGCATAAATTCCTTTCTTGGCCAAATATGGAAAGAAGTATTATCCAACTTATGAGACCCATCTTTATTAGGTGGTATGGTAAGCTCCTTATATCCCACATCAATAAAATGCTGGGAATAATTAAACCGACTTTGGCGCTGCATTTTATGCCTAACTCTGGAAAAAGCCCCATCTGCTCCAAAAACATGATCATATTGATACTCTGTCCACTCACTTTTTTCTGATTCTCCCGTATAGATCCTGGCCTCCGGAAGATCTATGTCCCAAACTTTTTCTTCAAATCTAAAAACCGCCCCGGCTTCTTCAGCCAGGTCTATCATTTTTCTATTAAGAACACCCCGGGAAATAGAATATATAGCTTCCCCCTCCTTTCCATATTTTTGAAAATAAACCGGCTTGTCATTCACGTGCATGGCCCGTTTATCAAGAGGCATGGCTATTTCCTTGATCTGGTCTTCAATCCCAATTTTTCTAAGTGCCTTCCAGCCTCGATTAGACATTGCCAGGTTAATGGAACGGCCGGAAAATTCTATAGTTCGCACATCGGGACGTCTATCAAAGATGGTTACCTCATGTCCACGTTTTCTTAAAAATATGGCCAGTAAAGATCCAACTAATCCCGAGCCAATTATAGCTATTTTTCTTACTTCCTGCATCTATATCTTTTCCGGCAATATTAAAAAACCCATCATAAGCTGCCGTTTTACTCTGTAAAAGTAACCAATTAATATTAAAAACCGGAGACCTAACATGAGCCCGGAAACTGTTATAAATGGCACGTTTTCGCGTATAGGTTTTTATTTTACATCATTTCCTAATGGTTAAATTAATGGCTAATTATTAAATCTTTAACAGGTCTTAAAGTATACAAGCTCTAACTTTAAACGATATATAACTTTTAAAAGACAGTTGGTTTAACCACAATAACAGGATTATTTTTCCTGAACAACTTTCTTTTTATAAATCATAAACTATGGATCAGGAAAAACTGGATCAAATGAGAGCTATCCGCAACAAACTGGAGGATATAAAAAACAGCCAGGAGAGTGTAATAGATAAGATCAACCACGTAATCACAGATCTTTTCCAACACCCGGATAAAGACCTGGAAGAAGCTATGGAAATAGCACATCAAAAGTCATCAGATAATGTTGATGCTGTACGGGAGGTATTGGAAGACTATGAAATTAAGATCAACAAAATGGAAAACGAGGGATAATCTTGCTTTGAAATGAAACATTATAATTCTGCTGAATTAAAGCAACTAGACAGTATTTTTAGATCCAACCTAATAAACAGTTGTACTGGTTATAAAAGTGCCAACCTACTTGCAACCATTTCTAAAAAAGGAGATACTAATCTAGCTGTTTTTAATTCGGTTATTCATATTGGCAGTAACCCCCCGTTACTGGCATTTTTGCTTCGTCCTATTCATGTTCCCCGAAACACCTTTAATAATTTAAAGGAAACAGGAGTATTTACGGTAAATCATATTCATAAAAATATGATCGAAAAAGCACACCAAACTGCTGCTAAATACGAACCTGGAGTTTCAGAGTTCCATGAAACCGGGCTTGAAGAGGAATTTTTGGATAATTTTGCGGCTCCCTATGTTAAGGATTCCACTATCAAAATGGGTTGTAGATATGTAAATGAATATCATATTAAAGAAAACAACACTTTACTGGTTCTTGGAGAAATTGAGCATCTTTATTTTGAGGAAGGTATACAGATGCCAGATGGCTGGCTGCGTTTGGACGATGCAGATACCGTAGCCATAAATGGGCTGGATGGGTATGCTTTGCCCTCACTCCTTGACCGATTCCACTACGCCAAACCCGGAAAAGAGATCACATCCTTTTTTAGAAAGGAAAGTTAAATGAAGGCATATTAAAAAATTTTGAATTTTGTTCAATTTTCATTTAATATTTAGCACTTTAAGTTAAACAGGCGTTAAAATGGTTTTCCCTGGCGCAGCTATTCCATAAATTCGTAAGAGATTAACTAACCAGGTTATTTGATTTTGAAATAACAAAAGGCTTGCCTGGTTAAGGTGAAACTTAATTTTGAGATCAACTAACTATTAATCGTAACTAGCGTTACACTAAAACAACCAATAATTATGAGAGATTTAATTTGGCTTATCGTCGTATTATTAGTAATCGGATGGCTTGTAGGATACTTTGCATTTCCAGACTTGGGAAGTATCATCCACATTTTAATCGTGGTGGCCGTAATTTTAGTTTTATATAAATTACTCACCGGTAGAAGAATGTAATTTTACATGATATCTTTAAAAAGCCCTTTGAAGTTCTTCAAAGGGCTTTTTGTATTTTCACAAATCAAACAAAATCAATATGTGGAATTTAAAAGATCAAACTGCGGTAATTACAGGAGGCAGTAAAGGGATAGGAAAAGCAACCGTATTAGAATTTCTTCACCTGGGTGCAAAAGTGATTTTTACGGCACGGACCAGGGAGGATGTAATAAGTTTCCAGGAAGAGTTACGATCCAAAGGTTTTGATGCCACAGGAATTGAGGCCGATGTTTCTACAGAAAAAGGCAGGCACGAAATAGTAAGAGCTGTTGAAGATAAATGGAAAACTTTGGATATCCTGGTGCATAATGCAGGAATAAATATTAGAAAAAAAGCCAATGACTATACCGAAGCAGAATACCGGAAAGTACTGGAAATAAACCTGATATCTCCGTTTGAATTAAGCAGAATGCTATTTCCTTTTTTGAAGAAAAGCAGCCGCGGAACAGTTATAAATATAGCCTCTGCAGCAGCGATGCAGGATGTTGGTACGGGTACCCCTTATGCCATGTCCAAAGCCGGTCTTTTACAACAAACCCGAAGCCTGGCTGTGGAATGGGCACAAGACGGTATAAGGGTTAATGCAGTTTCTCCCTGGTTTACAGAAACCCCTTTAACTGAAGGTTACCTCTCGCAGGAAGAGAAAATGAGTCCCATTTTAAACCGAACCCCGCTAAAAAGGGTAGCTAAGGCTGAAGAAATGGCTTCTATCATCGCGTTCCTGGCGATGGAAAAATCATCTTATATCACCGGCCAAAATATAATTGCAGATGGCGGAATGAGTATTAATGCCATTTAATTTTCTGAGAATAGATAGAAAATGAAAGAAAAGCCTATTTTTAATAAAATTTCCATCAATGAAATCAATTCTACCTCTTACTCTAATACTTCTCGTGCTCACAGGCTGCAAAGATGAAAGCAGGACTCAAACCTCTGTAGAAAAAACTACAGATGATCTTGTGACAACTAAAATTGCCCTTGCCAACGGTTATGACAATTTTGAGGATATAAAACAACTTAATTTCACCTTTAATGTAAAGGTAAATGATACTTTAAGAAGCCAAAGAGACTGGAAATGGTTTCCTCAAGAAGAGAGGGTAGAGCTTACAGAAGATGGAGAAACCAAAAGCTACATTAATGATGGTGATCTCGATGAGTCTGAAGCAGCCATAGACCAGAAATTCATCAATGACACCTACTGGTTATTATTCCCATATCAGCTTGTTTGGAGTGATTATGAATTTGAACACAATAGAAGTGCTGTAGCACCAATAAGCGGTGAAGAAATGGAAAAAGTTTCAATAGTATACCCGGCAGATGGCGGTTATACTCCGGGTGATACTTACCATCTATATTTATCACCGGATGATTCCTTAATTAAGGAATGGACCTATGAATCTTCTTCAGGACGCAGTCTTTCTACTACCTGGGAAGATTATGAAACTTTTAATGGGATAACAATTGCCAAGATGCACAAAAGTCCGGATGAAAGTTTTCAGTTATTCTTTACAGATATTGAAGTAATAATGCAAAAAGAAAATTAAACAGTCAATATCACTCTTTTCCGCTTATTAAAGACTCTGCTCCTTTTGCCGGTTTCCAGTTGGATTCCGGTTCAAAATAATTCCAAAGAAAAGAGGATATTTTTCGTTGTAACTCATAGGCTTCATTTTTGTGATCCCAGGATTCATCCTCATTATCTTTAGTGGCTATGTAAAAGACATAATCGCCAGCGGGAGCGTTTACCATCACCAGCTCAGATCTTGACTTGCTCACCATTCCCTGTTTCGCTGCTGTTTGAACATAGGGTGGCATTTGTGATAGCGCATATTCTGTATAAAAGGAATTTGTCAACATCCGGTACATTTCATCACTGGCAGCGTCGCTCACTAATTGCCTGTTTCTCATTTTCACGAGAATGGTTGCCATTTCACGGGGGGTGGTTTGTCCCCACCCATATTTTTTCCAAATTTCCTCCCTGCCTTTGGTCCTGGAATTCATCCTGGTATGCTCCAGCCCCAGCCTTTCCATTAGTGAATTTATTTCCTCTCCTCCCCCGGCAAGCTCCTGGCTCCAGAGAGAGGTAACATTATCGCTGTAGGTGATCATAAGAGCAGCAAGGGTCCTTATATCTGTCCCGGTGCTGTCCTTAAAGAACTGCATTAAACCGGAACCACCATAAATTCTGTCTTTTGTATAGACCAGGCTGTCTGTAAGTGTAAGTTCCCCTTTGTGTATTTTATCAAAAAGCGTGACAAGGATTGGGACTTTTATGATACTTGCTGTTGGAAATACTGTGTCTGCATTAACTCCTGCCTCTTTCCTTGTCGCCAGGTTATAAACATATACCCCGGCAGTTCCTTTAAAATCGGATATTATTTTCTTAAGCTCACTTTCCAGTTCTACATCCTTTTGCACTTCCTGGGAAAACAAGACAGCCGGAATTATAAGCAAGGAGAATAGTAATATATTTTTCATAGGTCACAAATTAAAGGGTCAGTTTTACAAAGTCTATAAAAAAAAGAAAAACACCGTTACTTCATAATTCCTTCTTTCAGGATCTGTCCGAAATTGTACATGTCCTCATAGGAGCAATAGAACGGTGCAGGCGCAAGTCTTATCACGTTAGGTTCCCGCCAGTCTGTTATCACCCCATTATCCATAAGATATCGAAAAAGCTGTTTACCTTCTCCGTGCAGAAAAACCGAAAGCTGGGTTCCTCTTTCAGCCGGTGAAGAAGGGGTGATTATTTCAAAGTCTCCTTTTACTTCCCTGCCTATTTCCTTCAGAATAAATTCAAGATAAGCGACTATTTTATTCCGTTTTTCGATAAGGGCAGGCATTCCAACCTCATCAAACATTTCTACAGATGCCAAATACGGGGCAAGGGCCAATATAGGTGCATTGCTTATTTGCCAGGCATTGGCATCGGGCTCAGGCTGAAAGTTTGGTTCCATAAGAAAACGTCTTTCTTTGTTATGGCCCCACCACCCCTCAAACCGGGGAATGTCGTTCAATCCATGATATTTCTCATTTATAAAACAACCCGAAGCATTGCCCGGGCCTGAGTTCATATATTTATAACTGCACCAGGCTGCAAAATCCACCTCCCAATCGTGTAATTTCAATTCAATATTTCCTGCCGCATGGGCCAGGTCCCAACCTACCTTTGCCCCTATTTCGTGACCGGCTCGCGTTATGGTTTCCATATCCAGCACCTGGCCGGAGTAATAATTCACCCCGCCCATAAGCACCAGGGCACATTCATCTCCAACCTCCTCAATTGTCCTGAGGATATCCTCTGTTCTAAAATGATTCTCACCCTCACGTTTTTTCACTTCTACTACCACCTCTGTAGGATCGAAGCCGTGGTAACGCACCTGGGAAGCGATCATATACTGGTCACTTGGAAATGCCTTTTCCTCACAAATTATTTTTATTCTTTTCCCTTCCGGCCTATAAAAAGATACCATTAGCAAATGAAGGTTTACCGTAAGGGTGTTCATCACAGTTACCTCGTGGGGTTTTGCCCCAACTATCTTACTAAGCTTTTCCGGAAATCTTTCGTGATAATCCCACCACGGCATAGAAGAATGAAAATGTCCCTCTACAGCCAAATTTGCCCAGTTGTCCATTACATCTCCAACATACTTTGAAGCAGTTTTGGGCTGTAACCCAAGAGAATTTCCGGTAAAATAGATCACCTTCTTACCATTCACTTCCGGAAAGATAAACTCATTCTTATATTTTTCCAGCACGTCTTCTTTATCCAGGGATCTTGCAAATTCCCCGGTATTCTTAAATTCCATATAAGTAATGTCTTTGATGTAAAAATAAGATTTAATTCCAGCTTCATTAACAACACGAGATTATTTCAGAAAAAATTCAGCTTATAGCTTTATTAGTTTCATAAATTTGGAACAAAATTCTAGCGATGCATTTTATCCCGGAACTTCTTGATGATTATTCTGTAAAACATACCCAGGCCGAGCCGCCCCTGCTTGCAAAGCTCACCCGGGAAACTTATCAAAAGGTACTTCAACCAAGAATGTTGAGCGGGCATTACCAGGGAAGATTACTAAGTATTCTTTCCAAGATCATTAATCCTCAAAATATCCTGGAATTAGGGACTTATACGGGTTACTCTGCTCTTTGCCTTGCTGAAGGCCTTAAGCCCGGCGGGGAATTGCATACAATTGATATCAATGAGGAACTTACCGATATTCAGAAAAAATATTTTGATCTTTCGGAATACAAAAGTTCTATTCACCAGCACCTGGGCGCGGCATTAGAGATTATCCCTAAACTTGACCTGAAATTTGATCTGATTTTCATGGATGCAGATAAACCTAATTATCCTGCATATCTGGATATTATTGTCGACAAAATTAACCCAGGCGGGGTGCTTTTAACGGATAATGTACTTTGGAGCGGCAAGGTGGTGGAAGAGATAAAACCTGATGATATTTCAACTCTGGCCTTGGTAGAGTATAATAAACGAATTGCAGAAGATCCAAGACTGGAAACAATTATGCTACCCATACGAGATGGCCTCAGTATTACGAGAGTAAAATAAAAATTATTAAGAGGAATTATTTCCGAAAAAGTGGAAGAGTTAGAATCGGCGTTTTACAGATCCTGTGATCTCCTCGATATCTTCCTTGACCTTGCTTATTTCGTTACGAACATCCTTGGAAATATCTGAATCGATTCCTTGTTTCTCCGCACTTTTGGTGATCTCGTTCTTAATGTCATTCGAGGCATTGCGCAGGGTGCGCATACCTTTGCCCAGTCCCCTTGCTATTTCAGGAATTTTATCTGCACCAAAAACCATTACCAGGATGAACATGATAAAGGCAATTTCTGCACCACTAATAAATAAAGGAAGCGTAGTCATAGTCCCGCAAATATAACCACAAATTTATCTAAAAAAGAAGCCGACTCGTTAAAGTCGGCCTAATATTTTTTTGAGGTCTTTTAATCCCCGGACTGGTTGCGGAACTGCTCAAATTTATCTTCTTTTTCCTCCCTTGGCCAGGAGTTGTTTTCCAGGTTAACATCTGCTGTTTCCAGGAATGGATCCACTACAACTTTTACGATCTCTTTATCTGTCGCTACGGCCTTACTAACTTCTGCATCGTTCTTTCTCCAAACCTGTACGGGATATCTTATGATCTCTGTAGTACCATCGGCAAAAGTATATTCTACTATTAGCGGCATTACAAGACCTCCCGGTTTGTCAAAAGTAATCTGGTAAAAGAATTTAGGTTCTTTCAGGTTAGCTCTTTCAGCAGGAGTGAAATTATCCATGATATATTCATTAAGCCTTGGTGCATTTTCAAGCGGACTGCGGCCTTTCATTTCCTCATTATACTCTTCACCATCCTCTTCTACGACAAATACGGCATCAACACTGTTAGGATCTGTAACCCCGTACTGCTCAAGGAATGCAGCTCCTTCTTTCGTAGCTTTATCTGTTACAAAATATTTCTTTACCTCCTTCACCCCTATATCCACATTATCTGTACTATAGAACCAGCCTCTCCAGAACCAGTCAAGATCTACCGCAGAAGCATCTTCCATTGTTCTGAAAAAATCTTCCGGAGTGGGATGTTTGAACATCCATCGCTGGGAGTATGTCTTAAAGGCGTGATCAAAAAGCTCGTGGCCCATTACGGTTTCTCTCAAAATATTTAA
>DATHWA010000453.1:0-3414 GCA_035461025.1 Gillisia sp.
GGATGGGAATTGTTCTTTATTACCTTAACAGCACTTTTCCTGAACTGGAATTACTAAAAGACCTTAGCTTACTTTCTGCTTTGTTTATTGGGATCTTTTTAATGGGGATTTTGATCACCTGGCTTAGTACTTTCTTTGCTACTTCCAGATTCCTTAATCTTAAGACGGATGAGCTTTACTACTAAATTTTTTAGCCACTAATGCACGAATTGAAAGAAGTTGAGACATTTAACAGCATAAAAATTTAGAATCACTAATTTTGCACCTGAGTTAAATTAAAACCCGGAAGTTGTGCCTAAAAACAAAGAGATGAATAAACAGAAAAAACCATTACACAGGCAGGATCTCAATTTTGTATTTGGGAAGAAGAATTATGTGGTGATGTTTATTGGTCTGGCTGTAATAGCATTGGGTTTTATCCTTATGGCAGGCGGGGGAAGTGATGATCCTAACGTCTTTAATGAAGAGATCTACAATTTTAGAAGGATTCGATTGGCTCCCACTCTTGTTCTTATAGGCTTTGCTATTGAGGCTTACGCGATTTTATTAAACCCTAACAAAAAGTAATTCCCTTTGAGCGAAATTGATGCTATCATCCTTGGAATCATCCAGGGATTAACTGAATTTTTACCAGTTTCTTCAAGTGGTCACCTGGAACTTGGAAAAGCAATCCTGGGAGACACCAGTGTCCCAAGCGAATCGTTATTATTTACTGTCGTGGTACATTTTGCGACTGCTCTAAGTACCGTAGTGGTTTTTAGAAAGGATGTTGCCGATATTTTCAAGGGCTTGTTTCAGTTTAAATGGAATGAGGAAACAATTTTCTCCTTAAAGATTATTATTTCTATGATCCCGGCAGCTATAATTGGGGTGATGTTCAGCGAAGAGATGGAAATTCTTTTCACAGGGAATATTTTATTGGTTGGTTTTATGCTAATTATTACTGCCCTGTTGTTGTACCTGGCAGATAGGGCCAAGAATACAGAGAAGCCCGTAAGTTATAAAAATGCCTTTGTCATTGGTGTATCACAAGCCCTGGCTTTGCTCCCGGGGATCTCCCGAAGTGGAGCAACAATTTCCACCTCTGTCCTTTTAGGAAACGACAAAAGCAAAGCTGCGCGATTTTCTTTCCTGATGGTAGTACCATTAATTATTGGAAAGATTGCAAAAGATATTTTAAGCGGGGACCTTGCAGAAAGCACTACTGATAGTTCTGTTCTCATCCTGGGCTTCCTTGCTGCATTTATTTCCGGAATTGCGGCCTGTACCTGGATGATAAGCATAGTGCGAAAAAGTAAACTTACTTATTTCGCCGTTTATTGTTTCATAGTAGGAATTATTGCAATAGGATTTGGATATGCGGGATACTAAATACACAGCTGAAGATTTTAAAGAAGGACAGATCCTGCTGTTCGACAAACCCCTTGGATGGACCTCCTTTCAGGTGGTCAATAAGGTACGTTGGTTAATCCGGAAAAGCTGTAATATAAAAAAAATCAAAGTTGGCCACGCAGGAACTCTTGATCCCCTTGCCAGCGGATTGCTGATAATCTGTACTGGAAAATTCACCAAAAAGATCGACGAGTACCAGGGACAGGAAAAAGAATACACCGGCACATTTACGATGGGAGCAACTACTCCTTCTTACGACCTGGAAACTGAAATAAATGAAACTTACCCTATTGATCATATTTCTGAATACGACATTGAGGTGGCCACCGGGGAATTTATGGGGGAGATTGACCAGGTACCCCCTGTTTTTTCGGCACTGAAAAAGGATGGAAAACGTCTGTATGAGTACGCCCGCAATGGAGAAGAGGTCGAAGTGCAATCCAGGAAAGTAGAAATTACAGAATTTGAAATTATCAACAACCGATTGCCGGAACTGGATTTTAGGGTGGTTTGCAGTAAAGGCACCTATATACGCAGTCTTGCAAATGATTTTGGGATGGCCCTGGGAACAGGAGCTCACCTCTCTGCATTGAGGCGGACAAAAATAGGCACGTTTCATGTTGATGATGCCTGGGACATCACAACTTTTGAAAACTTTCTACCTTAGGCTGGAATAAAAGCCTATTTTGGTAGTTTTACAACTATGGATTTCTTTGACCGTCATAAAGCCCTTATAATTACCTTTTTGATCTTCGGAATTTTACTTCTGGGGCTCTATAATTTCAATTTATCCAACAGCAACCAGAAAGCACGGGAATTCCTGGTAGATCTGGATAATTACAGACTGGAGGAACAGGTAGACCAGGAGCCTGAGCCAGAAGAGGTGGAGCAGCAACAAGAAACAAGGCCCTCCATGCAAACCCACAGGGCCTTTAATGAAGAACAGGAAGCACGAAATGAGAATTTTGACCAGCAGCTAAATGAGATCCTGGACCGCAACAGTGCAGACCAGGAAGAAACATCTGATAACGAAGCTGAATCATCATCCGGAGACTACAATATAGCTAACACCCCACGGGAAAGGCCCCAACAAAGATCAGACGGGGATAATACATCTAATGAAACTTCTACACAAAGCGGGGGGATAGATAACAGTTCTATTTCTTTCTCACTGGTGGGAAGAAGTGCCGTCCATATCCCTAACCCTATTTACACCTGTGATCGAGCAGGAAAGGTAGTGGTCAATATAAACGTAGATGCACAAGGAAGGGTAATTTCAACCTCACTAAATAAAGGTAGTTCTACATCTACTAACCTGTGTTTAACTGAAAATGCGCTAGAGTATGCTGCCGGGGCAGTTTTTAGTCGGCTACCAGGAAGGAACTCCCAGCCCGGAACAATCACCTATTATTTTCAACCTTAAATTATGGAAAAAATTAAACGATGCGGCTGGTGTGAGGGCGATGAGCTTTATGAGGTATATCATGATACTGAATGGGGCGTGCCTTTGTATGATGATGAAGGGATCTTTGAATTTCTTATTCTGGAGACCTTCCAGGCCGGATTAAGCTGGATTACGATCCTTCGGAAACGAGAAAACTTCAGAAGTGCTTTTGATAACTTTGATTACAGAAAGATTGCAAACTATTCAGAAGAAAAAATCCAGGAGCTTCTTGAAGATGCAGGTATCGTAAGGAACAAACTTAAAATTAGGGCTACCGTTTCCAATGCGGCCGCTTTTATGAAAGTACAGGAGGAATATGGAAGTTTCAGCAAATACATCTGGAGTTTTGTTGACCATGAACCTCAACATAATTCGGTTACAAACTACAAGGAAGCCCCGGCAACTACCAAAACCAGTGACCAGCTTAGCAAGGATCTGAAAAAACGCGGATTCAAATTCGTGGGTTCCACCGTAATTTACGCCCATATGCAGGCCACAGGGATGGTGAATGATCACGAAATTAGTTGTTTTAGATATGAAGAAGTGAAGGGATTATAAAATCAGACTTAGGTCCTTCT
>DATHWA010000454.1:0-8197 GCA_035461025.1 Gillisia sp.
GTCCGGAAGTTTAAATAGTTCGTGCTGCTCATCATTTGGCACTCCTTCATAAAGCCCGTTCGCAACGTGAACCAAAGTGTCCAGACCCACAACGTCCACAGTACGGAAAGTAGCCGACTTTGGCCTTCCAATCACCGGTCCGGTAAGTTTATCAACTTCCTCCACCGTCATATCCATCTCCTTCACCATATGGAAAAGGCTCATAATGCTGAAGATCCCAATCCTGTTCCCAATAAAGGCAGGGGTGTCTTTTGCTACTACAGATGTTTTTCCGAGGAATTTTTCACCGTACTCATTCAGGAAATCAAGGACCTCTTCAGATGTATCGGGGCCGGGAATAATTTCGAACAATCGAAGGTATCGCGGCGGATTGAAGAAGTGCGTTCCGCAGAAGTGTTTTTTGAAATCCTCACTTCGGCCTTCATTCATATGCTGAATTGGAATCCCTGATGTATTAGAGGTGATTAGGGAACCTTGCCTACGATGTTTTTCAAGATTATCAAATACCTTCTTTTTAATATCCAGGCGTTCTACAACTACCTCAATGATCCAGTCTGCTTCAGATACTTTCGAAATATCATCTTCCAGGTTTCCGGTCTTGATCCTGCTGGCGAAGTCCTTGTGATAAATAGGGGATGGCTTTGATTTTAAAGCATCCTGCAAAGACTGATTTACCAGCCTGTTTCGCACCTGTTCATCTTCAAGGGTTAGGCCTTTTTTCTTTTCCTGCTCGTTTAGCTCACGGGGAACTATATCCAGAAGGAGCACCTCCACGCCAATATTGGCAAAATGGCAGGCAATCCCGCTTCCCATGATCCCGGAACCAATTACGGCGACTTTGTTAATTCTTCGTTTCATATTTTATCTTCTATAGTTTTAATTAGTCTTCCAAAATGAAGAGCAATTCACAAATATTTAAACTGAAATCGATTTCGCGATTCCAGGGGTCGGTATTCAAAAAATAAAACCTAAAGGCAAATCTCCTTCAGGTTTATGTAGTCATTTACTTTATCTCTTTATTATAGATCTTTTTATTTCCAATTAGATCTACAATTGTATTTGCTACCTCTATAAAGGTGCGAAGGTCTTCTTCAGAAACATTTTCTTTTACTGCTTCATCAAACCGTAACACGACTCCTTTAGAAAAATCCCTCATTTCCTTACCAAATTCGGTTAAGTGCAACAGTACACTCCTCCCGTCTGTAGGATTCTTTTTTCTTATAATAAGTCCTTTTTCCTCCATAGTTTTAAGGATGCGGGAGAGGCTTGTAGCTTCCATTCCCATTTTTGGTCCTAAAGAGGTGGAGGGGGTCCCTTTTTCAGGATCTATACTTAGCAGCGCAAACCCGGTAGCCATTGTACTTCCCGCCTTACCGGCTTCTTCATTGTACATTTTAGACACGGCCATCCAGGTTGCTCTTAAAACGTAATCAATGGTTTTTTCCTTCATAAGAAATTGTTGAATCTCAAAGTTAAGAAAAAATATTATGCACGCATAATAAATTGGATGAAAATTTCATTCTCATTGGTCTATATATTAAAAATACAGGAAATCCGCAAGTTTCAGGTTTTGAGAAGCAGATGTTTAACAGTTTATTGGGCAAAATCCTGTCACATTTTTAGGACATTTATTCTTGCAAGAGTACAGTCTCCACTTTATACTCTAAAAACTCTATTATCTTTACATTTAAGATCTCAATTCAATGCCTGCAATGTTAGATTACCCTTTAAAATTCCAGCCTATCCTCAAAGAAAAAATTTGGGGAGGGAAGAAGTTGCAAGATCTGCTCGGAAAAAAATCCGATAGTGATGCGCTGGGTGAAAGTTGGGAGATTTCCGGAGTTAAAAATGATATTTCCCTAGTTGAAAATGGAACTTTTAAAGGAAAGACCATCAATGAAATTCTAGAACAATTTAAAGAAGATCTGGTAGGGGAAAAGGTGTATAACCAATTTGGAACTGAATTTCCACTACTTGTAAAATTTATAGACGCAAAGACGGCACTTTCTGTGCAGCTGCATCCCGATGATAAACTGGCGAAAGAGCGTCACAATTCCTTCGGCAAAACTGAAATGTGGTACATCATGCAGGCCGATGAGGATGCTGAAATTAACATTGGATTCAGCAGAACTATTACTAAAGATGAATATCTGGAATATCTGGACAATGGGAAAATCACTGAATTACTGAATTTTGAAAAGGTAAAAAAAGGGGATGCATATTTTATACATCCGGGTAAGGTCCACGCCATTGGTGCCGGAGTGTTGCTGGCAGAAATTCAGCAGACATCAGATCTCACTTACCGCATCTATGACTGGGATAGAAAGGATGCTCATGGCAATTCCAGGGAGCTTCATACAGCCCTGGCTCTTGATGCTATCGATTTTAAAAAGAAAGATGATTTCCGGCTGAGGTATGAGAAGAACGAAAACAAGTCATCCAAAATCGTTAGTTGCCAATATTTCATTACCAATTATCTTCCCGTGAAAGGAGAGATAGAAAAGGATTATTCATCAATTGATTCCTTTGTTATATATATGTGTGTAGGCGGGAAAGCAGAAATCACCACCAACCAGAATTCTGAGACTATTGAGCAGGGGCAAACTATTTTAATTCCTGCACAGAACAACAATGTAACTATCCAGGCAGAGTCTGCCGAGTTGCTGGAGGTTTATATTCCCTGAATTATTCTTAAAAAAGTTCCTAATTATTTCATTGTTGTCCCATTAAAATAAGTTGAATCTTCAGCACTCCATACTCTGGATGGTAATAGAACAATTCCATTAACCCATGGTTGGCTTCGGATCCAAAATTTTTTAAAAAACTTTCAAGATTTTCAGCAGAGGTTAAGTTGCTGTTTTGTAAAGTTTTTAAAATTTGGTCCTGTCTCTAAATTCTGGAAGCGATCCAGACTCTGTTCCCGGACAGATCTGATTTGTTTGTTTACTGCTTCAGGATTTCCTCAATTTTATCTAGCTCTTCCTTATTAAATTTGAGTTTTTCCAGTACCGCTATATTATTTTCAAGCTGGGCAACACTGCTTACACCTACCAATACAGAAGTCACGCGGTTATCCTTAAGCAACCATGCGATTGCCATTTGGGCAAGGCTTTGGCCTCTTTTTTCAGCCAGATCATTTAATTTTTGAACTTTACTAACCAACTCTGGAGTTATAATAGATTTGTCCAGGTATCCACCATCAATAGCGGCGCGGGAATCAGCTGGAATACCTTTTAAATATTTAGAGGTAAGAATTCCTTGCTCGAGCGGCGAGAAAACAATACTTCCTATTCCTTCTTTCTCCAGGGTATCCATCAGTCCTTTTTCTACCCATCTGTCCAGCATATTATAACGTGGCTGATGGATAATAAATGGTGTCTTTTGTTCTTTTAGTATAGCAGCAGCTTTGGCAGTATCCTCGGCCGAGTATTGAGAGATCCCAACATAAAGAGCTTTACCCTGCCTTACGACCTGGTCCAATGCTCCCATCGTCTCCTCAAGAGGAGTTTCAGGATCGGGACGGTGGTGATAAAATATATCTACATAATCCAATCCCATTCTTTTTAAGGATTGATCAAGGCTTGCGATAAGATACTTTCTGGAACCAAAATTCCCATAGGGACCGGGCCACATATCCCAGCCTGCTTTGGTAGAAATAATAAGTTCATCCCGGTATTGCTTAAAATCTTCAGCAAATATTTTCCCAAAATTCTTCTCAGCAGATCCGTATGGAGGTCCGTAGTTATTGGCAAGATCAAAATGAGTTATACCGTTATCAAATGCGGTGCGAAGAAGCTGTCGCGAATTCTCAAAATCGTCTACATCCCCAAAGTTATGCCACAACCCAAGCGAGAGGAGTGGGAGAAGGATCCCACTTTTCCCGCAACGGCGGTATTGCATTTTTTCGTATCTATCTTCTGCGGCTTTGTATGTACTCATATTTATTTTCTTGAGATGTAAAAATATTAGGTTTAGATTAAATTAAGAAGGGAAGTTTCAAAAAAAAATGCTGTGACGATTTAACAAGCTGTAGGAATTGAAGTTGATAGAAATTAATTCCCTTTGGATTTAATAACAGTAATCTTTTAGTTACTGCTATATTTCTTTAGTTTTATTTCCTCTCCATTATAGACGGCTTTTTCAACTGTATAAATATGGTTACCGCAAATTCCAGTTCCTTCAGAATATTTAAGTTGCATTATATAGGTTTCTTTGGGACTCAACTTTATTAAATAGTCACTTTCATTTCTTTGTACGGCATTGTATTCATGAATGATTAAAAAAGTTTTTGGTATAACAGAAAAAACCTCCCCCACAACTTCGCCATCTACAGTTATTTCAATTTTCCTCGTGGATATAAGTCCGTAAGAAAACTATTAATTTGGTTGTTGAGCTAAGTATTAAGAAGATATCAACTTTATTTTAGTACCAAAAGTAACTCACCGGTTTTAATTAAATAAAAATGCCCGGAAATAAATCCCGGGCATTTTTATTTTGAAAAGTTTACTTCTTATTTTTGTTCGTAAATATTGTTGTAAAGGTTTTCGTATAACTCCTTGATATTTCTTCGCTTGAGTTTCATGGTGGGGGTAAGATGTTCTCCTTCAATGCTCCATACATCCGGAGTAAGTTCAAACTTTTTCACTTTTTCCCAGTTCCCGAACTTTGCATTATAGAAATCCACCTCTTCCTGGATGCGGGCGATAACTTCCGGGTGTTTACTTATTTCTTCAGTGGTAGATCCAATATCTAGGTTTTTGCGTTTAGCCCATTCCTCCACAAATTCAAAATTAGGCTGTATAAATGCAGCGGGCATTCTTTCACCTTCTCCCACAACCATGATCTGCTCGATAAAACGGGATTGTTTCATCGTGTTTTCTATGATCTGTGGGGCAACATATTTTCCACCGGAGGTTTTGAACATCTCTTTTTTCCTGTCGGTTATCTTTAAAAAACCTTCACTGTCAATCTCTCCTATATCCCCGGTATGGAAATAACCTTCCTCATTTATGGCCTCTTTAGTCTTTTCCGGCTCTTTGTAATAACCTTTCATTAGGTTAGGACCTTTGGTAAGGATCTCTCCGTCTTCAGCTATTTTCACCTCTACCCGGTCTATTACTTTACCTACAGTCCCAATCTTGAAACCGTGGTTGCGTTGGTCATTTACAGCAATTACGGGAGAAGTCTCTGTAAGACCGTACCCTTCCATAACCGGAATATCTGCTGCGGCAAAAACTCTTGCAAGTCGCGGCTGTAAGGCAGCACTACCGGATACTATTAATTCTATATTGCCGCCAAGGCCTTCTTTCCACTTTGAAAATATTAGTTTTCTGGCAAGGCTTAAACGGGTTTCATACCACCAGCCGTTTGCACCGTAAGGTTCATATTCCAGTCCCAGCTCCACTGCCCAGAAGAAAAGTTTCTGTTTCACACCACCCACAGTGGAACCCTTGGCAATGATCTTGTCATATACCTTCTCCAATAATCTTGGAACAGCAGTGATTACGTGCGGCTTCACCTCTTTAAGGTTGTCACTTATCTTTTCAATAGACTCTGCAAAATAGACAGAGACGCTGTAATACTGGTATAGGTAAAGTATCATTCTTTCAAAAATATGGCATACCGGCAGGAAACTCAATGCGGTATAAGTTCCAAATTCAAATGGTACACGGGTAGCACTTCCCAGCACATTGCTTACAATATTATCATGGGTAAGCATTACTCCTTTAGGTCTTCCGGTTGTTCCTGAAGTATAAATTAGAGTTGCAAGATCATCCGGTTTTACAGATTTTTTTAATTGCTCCACTTCATCCTGGTTGCTTTTATCTTCTCCCAGCTCCAATACTTCTTTCCAGTTCTTGCAACCTGCAATATCATCAAAACAATAAACCTCTTTAAGCTTGGTGTTGTGCTTGATCGCGTTTAGCTTTTCCAATACTTCAGTATCTGAAACAAAACAATAGGTAGCCTCACTGTGGTTGATCACATATTCGTAATCTTCTTCAGAAATAGTGGGATATATTGGCACATTTTGAGCGCCAAGCTGTAATACTCCAATGTCCAGGATATTCCATTCTGTCCTGTTAGATGAGGAGATCACTGCAATCTTCTCATTGGGAAGTACCCCCAGTCTTAGTAAGCCCCTGCTCATTGCATTGGCTTTGTCTATATATTGTTGGGTGGAGAGGGTTTCCCAGTTGCCATTGTATTTTGTACCCAGCGCTTTTTCCAGGGGATGATTTTCAAGTTGGTAATATGGAAAATCAAACAGTCTTTTTATTTCGATCATGAGGTTGTTTAATAAGATATTCCTTGCAAAATAGCAATTTAGTGGGGTATTTCAAATCTAATTTCAAAAAAGCAGGGATATTTTTTTATCATTTCAATAAATTCATATTGATGTAGTTTTTTGAAGCAGAAATGTAGTCTTTCTCATTTTCTTCTTTCATTCTATTGTATTACCCGTACTTTTTTATTACAAGGCTTGTTTGTAATTGATAGTCAGCTTTTTATATTTTTTATCAGATTCTAGTGTTAATCTTTTTCCTCTCAGGAAATCTTTCCATAAATTTGGAAAAAATCCAATAATTAGGATTTATTCCAATTTATGAATAAATATGAATAAGTCGATCATACATCTGGACCTTGATACTTTTTTTGTTTCGGCAGAGCGGCGGCTGGATGCGCGGTTGGTAGATAAGCCTCTTATCGTGGGAGGAATAAGTGACCGTGGGGTGGTTTCTGCCTGCAGTTATGAAACCCGTAAATTCGGGGTGCATTCCGGGATGTCCATGAAAGTCGCCCGGCAATTATGTCCGCACGCCACGGTGATAAGAGGGGATTCTTCGGTTTATACTAAATTTTCTCACGAGGTGACCGAAATTATTAAGAGCAGGGTCCCCACCTTTGAAAAAGCCAGTATAGACGAATTTTATGCAGATCTCACGGGGATGGATAAATTCTTCGGAATAAAACAATTTGCCCATGAGTTGCGGCAAACTATTATAAAGCAAAGTGGGCTGCCCATTTCTTTTGGATTGTCACAAAACAAGATCGTTTCCAAAATAGCCACGGGAGAAGCAAAACCGAATAATGAGCTGTATATTAATAACGGCGAGGAGAAATCTTTCCTGGCACCGCTCTCTGCCAATAAGATCCCTATGATAGGGAACAAGACCTTTCAAAAACTGCTGAGCCTTGGAATACGGAAAATTGAGACCCTGCAGCAAATGCCGGTGGAGGTTTTGGAAAGTGTGCTGGGCAAGAACGGAAGGATCATTTGGAAGAGAGCCAACGGGATAGATGATACCCCTATTATCCCGTTTCACGAACGCAAATCCATCTCAGCTGAAAGGACTTTTAACCGGGACACCACCAATATGCAGCAATTGGAGGCAACCCTGGTGGGAATGGCAGAGAACCTGGCTTACCAGCTGCGGCGGGGAGATAAGCTCACCTCTGTGGTAAGCGTGAAAATACGGTATTCAGATTTTCATACCTGTTCCAAACAGGCCAAGATCCCTTACACCAGTGCAGATCATGTTCTTATCTCCCGGGTAGAGGAACTTTTCAAACAACTCTATACCCGCCGGCTGCTTATAAGGCTCATCGGGATAAAATATTCCGGTTTGGTAGGGGGGCATTATCAGATCAACCTTTTTGATGATTCTGAAAAAATGCTGGGGCTCTACAGCTCTATGGACAAGATAAGAAATCGGTTTGGAGAACATAGCGTAGTAAGAGCTTCCACTCACGGCGGCACCAGTGTAGGCCGGGGGTCCAATCCTTTCAACGGGGAGCCGCCGGTGGTGCTGGCGCATAGACACCAGTAAAAAAAGAGTCTGGAATCTAGAATCTAGAGTCTAGACACTATAGAAGAAATATACAGGTTTATCGATTAGCGTCTGGAATCCTAAGATTTTATAAAAATATGCTGGGTGAAGAAGAAATAAACTCGCTACGATAAACCAGTCTAGACTCTAGACTCCAGCTTCTAGATTCTATAGAAAAAATATACAGGTTAAAAAGAAATAAACTCGCTACGATAAAAAAGTCCAGACTCTAGACTCTAGTATCTAGACTCTCCAAAAAAAAAAGCTTACAACAAAAACGAGACACAAACACATGTTCCTCAACTGCCACACATATTACTCCTTACGCTACGGGACTTTCTCTGTAGAGGCGCTGTGCGGGTTGG
>DATHWA010000455.1:0-16901 GCA_035461025.1 Gillisia sp.
TATAGGACTTGGGAAAATCGTAGACGGTGATTCCATAGCCAATGGCGCCAATGATAATGCCGCGGGAACAGTTGCGGTAATGGAACTGGCCAAACATTTTGGACAGGCGAAGAATAATGGCAGAAGCCTGCTTTTTATCCTTTTTTCTGCTGAAGAAATGGGTCTTGTTGGAGCAAAGGAAATTGCAGCCAGACTTAAGAAGGAAGAACTGGATCTTTATACTATGGTCAATTTTGAAATGATAGGTGTACCTATGAAAGGCAAGGATTATCTTGGCTACCTAACCGGATTTGAAAATTCAAATATGGCCGAAAAATTTAACGAATATTCAGGAGAAAAGGTTCTTGGTTTTTTACCGGAGGCCAAACAATTCAAACTTTTCCAGCGAAGTGATAATTATCCATTTTACGAGCAATTTCAAATTCCCGCCCAAACCATAAGTACATTTGATTTTACCAATTATGAATATTATCATCACGTAGGGGATGAGGCAGATAAAATGGATTTTGAACACATGGCAAATCTTATAGAAGCGGTGATCCCTGGCCTAACTAAAATGGCCAATACCCCGTCTAAAGAAATAAAAATGAAATAAAATGAAGCAGGTAGTTATTACCGGAACCAGCCGGGGTATAGGACTGGAACTGGTCAAATTATTTTCTGAACAGGGACATGAGGTGCTGGCATTATCCAGAAATGCAGAAGTCGTTGAAAGCCTGCAATTGTTAAATGTTACATCAATTGCCTGTGACATAACAATGGAACAGGATCTATACAAGGTAAAGGATTTCCTCTCGCAAAAAGGGAAAGTGGATATCCTTATTAATAATGCGGGAGCCATTCTTAATAAACCTTTTTCCTCCACAACAGTAGATGAATTTAAGAAGGTATATGACACCAACCTATTTGGAGTTGTGGGAATGATACAGGAACTACTCCCGTTAATGCATGAGAATTCTCACGTTGTGAGCATTAGCAGTATGGGGGGCATCCAGGGTAGCATGAAATTTGCTGGCCTTGCGGCATATAGTTCCAGTAAGGGAGCTCTAATCACCCTTACTGAATTGCTTGCAGAAGAATATAAAGAAACAGGTCCTGCATTCAACGTGCTGGCCCTTGGAGCTGTTCAAACTGAAATGCTTGAAGAGGCTTTCCCCGGTTACCGGGCGCCTCTTACTGCTAAGGAAATGGCAGATTATATTGTGGAGTTTAGCCTGAAGGGTAATAAGTATTATAACGGAAAGATCCTGCAGGTATCTAATAGCACCCCCTAGATAGCATAGTGGAATGAATAAGATCCTAGAGAAGTACCTTCCAAGCCATTCAGTTCCTACAGTTTTCAGCCTGATAGAAGAAAACCGAATTCATTTGAAAATTGTAAATGAAAGGGTAACACGGCATGGAGATTACCGCAGGACCCAGGATGGGGGGCATCAAATAACTGTAAACTCTAACCTTAATAAGTACAGATTTCTTATTACAACTGTTCATGAGATCGCTCACCTGGTGGCGTTTGAAAGGTTTGGGTATAGAATCAAGCCGCATGGAAGGGAATGGAAATTTACTTTTCAGCAATTAATGCTCCCATTTATAAGGCCGGAGATCTTTCCCACACAGTTGTTGCCATTAATTGCAAAACATTTTAAAAATCCAAAGGCAAGTAGTGATACAGATGCACACCTCTCTGTAGCATTAAAGAAATTTGATCCTGAGAATGATAAAAATTATATTTTTGAGTTGCCCGCAGGGGGATCTTTCAGGATTTACAACGGGAAAATTTTTAAAAGGGGAGCAAAGAGGCGGAAACTATATGAATGTGTGGAAGTCTCCACCGGGAAGGTCTACCTCTTCCAGCCCAATGCGCAGGTTGAACTTTTAATGGGTTAAGAAATAATAGCGATGAATAAACACAATCCAAATTATTACGCGGTTATAATGGCAGGGGGAGTGGGCTCCAGGTTTTGGCCTGTAAGCAAAGCTCAGTATCCCAAACAATTTCACGATATGATGGGAGTGGGGGAGACCCTTATTCAGTTAACTTATAATCGCATATCTACCATCGTACCGCCAC
Organism: Gillisia sp.; assembly: GCA_035461025.1. Taxonomy (GTDB): domain Bacteria; phylum Bacteroidota; class Bacteroidia; order Flavobacteriales; family Flavobacteriaceae; genus Gillisia. Next base: position 2,072 of record DATHWA010000455.1, read on the forward strand.
AAAACATCCTTATACTTACCAATGAAATTTATAAAGACCTAGTTAAGGAGCAATTGCCCAGGATCAAGGAGGAACAAATCGTGTTAGAACCTGCAATGAGGAATACTGCACCCTGTATTCTACTGGCTGCACTAAAAATACAAAAACAAAATCCTGATGCTGTGATGCTGGTAGCGCCCAGTGATCACTGGATAGAAGATAAGGAAGCTTTTGTTGGTAATATTAATACCGCCTTTGAAATTGCTTCAAAAGAAGATACTTTGATTACTCTTGGTATTAAACCCACCAGCCCAAATACCGGTTTCGGTTATATTAAATTTGATAAGGAGAATGATCTCGCAGAAATAAAGAAAGTAGCAAGGTTCACTGAAAAGCCAACTCTTAGAAACGCCAAAAAATTTCTGGAAGAAGGTAATTATCTTTGGAATGCTGGGATCTTTATTTGGAAAGCTGCTGTTATAGCAAGAGCATTTGAAGAATATCAGAAAGAAATGTTTCAGCTTTTTAATAAAGGAAACGAAAAGATCAATTCCCCGGAGGAAGATGCATTTGTAAAAGAAACGTATCCTGAAGCACAGAATATTTCTATTGACTATGCTATATTGGAAAAATCTGATAAAGTATATGTTATCCCTGCAGATTTTGACTGGAATGACCTGGGTACCTGGGGTGCTTTATATAATCAATTAGGAAAAGACATTAATGAAAATGTAGTGGTGAATGCTCACCTGCTTCCTATAGAATCCAAAAAAAATATTATTTATACCCACTCTCAGAAAGTAGTGGTTCTTGATGGGTTGGAGGATTTTATTGTGGTAGATGACAAAGATGTACTAATGATAGTTCCAAGGGAAAAGGAACAGGAAATTAAAGAAATAAGAATGCAGGTGCTTGAGAAGTACGGGAATAACCTTGAATAAGGAATGGAGAATAAAGATAATATAGGTAGTAATCCGCCGGTATCAGATAATGAAATGGAGTTTTCCCAGGCAAAGGGTATCTGGAATAATATAAAGGTTTTTCTTTCAGAATTACTGGATATCCGGGGAGATACAGATCGGGAAACCACGGTTGAGTCTATAAAAAAAGATATTTCGTTTAAAGGGCATAACGCCTGGATCCTTGTATTCTCCATTTTTGTGGCATCTGTAGGACTCAACGTAAGCAGTACAGCGGTTGTGATAGGAGCGATGTTAATTTCTCCTCTTATGGGTCCTATTGTAGGTGTGGGACTATCTGTCGCTATAAACGATGTTGATACTTTAAAAAAATCTTTTATAAATCTTGGGGTAATGGTAGGGCTGAGTGTGCTTACAGCTTTTATTTATTTCCTTGTGTCTCCCGTTAAAGAGGAAACCCCGGAGCTTCTTGCCAGGACCTACCCTACTATCCTTGATGTGCTTATCGCTATTTTCGGGGGACTGGCCCTTATTGTTGCAAAAACAAAAAGAGGAACTATTGCCAGTGTAATCTTCGGGGTGGCGATTGCTACTGCACTTATGCCGCCACTTTGTACAGTGGGATATGGTTTGGCTATAGGAAATGGAGCCTATGCCCTTGGAGCCCTTTACTTATTTTCAATAAATGCGGTTTTTATTGCCCTCTCAACTTTTGCTGTTTCCAAACTTCTTGGTTTTCCTCTGGTGAAATATGCTAATAGCAAACGCCGAAAGCGTACAGCACAAATAGCCTCTACTATTGCCATTATTGTAATAATTCCAAGTGTGATTTTATTTGTTAACCTACTGCGTAAGCAGGTATTTGAAACAAAAGCGGGGGAATTCCTAAACCACGTTGTGCAATTTAGTGGTGCTGAAAAATTAAGGTCCACAATTAATTATCAAAACAGGGAAATTGAAGTATATATGATAGGTGCCCAGGTTCCCCAGGCAACTATAGATACCTGGAATACCCAGATGGGAGATGTGGAAGCTTTAAAGGAATCAACGCTCGTGGTGCGTCAGGGAGCCAGGCAAACCGGGGATATGGCCGCTCTTTCCTCACAGGTGCGTACAGGAATTCTGGAAGACCTTTATGTGCGAAATCAGGAAGTAATAGAGAATAAAGATGCCAGAATAACTCTTTTGGAAAACGAGCTTTTAAAGTATCAAAGAGGAGATTTCTCCTTCAGGGAAATAAGCCGGGAAATTAAAGCGAATTATGAGAACGTGGAAAATTTGAGTTATGCTAATATGATCACTACCAATTTTTCCACAATAGACACTATTCCAACTTTTAATGTTACGTGGAAAAACAATGTCACTCAACGGGTAAGGGCTGCAGATGCTGAACGTATGCAAAAGTGGCTAACCATAAGGTTAAAACTGGATACGCTATCCGTAAGAACTCAAAATTAATTTAGAGCCCCTGGCGCTGTGCGTCACGTACTTTCTTGAAAAGATCTGATGAATAAACGAAATCTGTAACTGTTTTATCATCTGTCTTAAAGATTTGATCTTTATCGCCTTTCCAGGCAAGGACGCCATCCTTTAGGAAAGCAATGTTCTCCCCAATTTCCAGTAAAGAGTTCATATCGTGGGTAATTACAACTGTAGTAATATTGTATTCTACCGTAAGCTCGTGAATAAGATTATCAATAACCGTTGCAGTGTGAGGGTCGAGACCGGAATTTGGTTCATCGCAAAATAGATATTTTGGTTTGTTTACAATGGCTCTGGCTATAGCTACCCTTTTTTGCATTCCCCCGCTTATCTCTGCCGGATATTTTTTCCCTGCGTCATCCAGGTTTACTCTTTCCAGGACTTCATGGACTCTTTCCAGGAGATCCTTTTTTTTCTTATTTGTAAACATTCGAAGTGGAAACATTACATTTTCCTCTACAGTCATGGAGTCAAATAACGCCCCGCCCTGGAATAACATTCCAATTTCCTTTCTTAATTCTCTTTTTTCCTCATCATTAAACTCAGAAAATTTTTCGCCGTCATACTCAATAGACCCTTGCTCCGGTTTGAAGATACCCAACATGCATTTTAAAAGCACACTTTTTCCTGATCCGGACTGGCCAATTACAAGATTAGTTTTCCCGGTCTCGAATACAAAATCAATACCTTTTAGAACCTGTTCATCATCAAAACCTTTATGTAAATTTTTGATCTCTATCATTAGCTCAAAAGTAATTGTGTTACAACGTAATTAGTAATAATTATTACCACACTTGTCCAAACAAAGGAGGTAGTGCTGGCCTTACCCACTTCCAGGGAGCCCCCGGTCATGTAATACCCATGAAAGGACGGGACTGTGGCTAAAATAATAGCAAAAAGGAAAGTTTTGAAAAATGCGTAGAAAAGCTGATAACCCACAAAATCTTCCTGAAGTCCCGTGATGAAAATTTCAGATCCTACAAAACCACCTAATACGGCAGAGGCATAGGCACCTAATATTCCAAGAAACATAGAAATAGCTATCACAAATGGGTAAGTAAGCATTGCGACTATTTTTGGTAGAATAAGATAGTTGAGTGAATTTATACCCATTACTTCCAAGGCATCTATTTGTTCTGTTACTCTCATTGAACCAATACTGGAAGTGATAAAGGATCCTACCTTACCCGCCATGATAATGGAAATGAACGTTGGTGAAAATTCCAGGATAATAGATTGTCTTGCTGCGAAAGCAATAAGAGATTTGGGAATAAGTGGGTTGTTTAAATTCAATGCGGTTTGAAGTGCAACAACACCCCCAATAAAAAATGAGAGAAAAGCTACAATGGCTAAAGACCCGATGATAAGCTGATCTATTTCCTTAAATATCAATTCCTTTAAAACAGAACGCTTGGTCATACGGCCAAACACTCCTTTAATCATTAAAAAATATTGACCAATTGAATGCAGGTAGCTCATTAAGGAATTTTTGTAAAGCTAAAATAGTAATTTTAAGTCGGAAAGTATTTAACTAAGAATTAATCTTTAAAGCTCTGGATTCAGTAAATTTGGAGCTCATTATTAGATTAAATAAATATGAAAAATTTAATTCTCGTTCTTTCCTTAACTCTGTGTGTTTTCACAGTTAAAGGGCAGGATGACAACAATCTCATTTCCAATTCCCAAAAACCCAAATTAATAGTGGGCGTAGTGGTAGACCAAATGCGTTATGACTACCTAACCCGCTTCTGGGATAAATACCAGGAAGGCGGTTTTAAGCGCCTTGTAAGAAACGGATATAACTTTAGAAATAACCATTTTAATTACATTCCAACTTATACGGGGCCGGGGCATGCATCGGTTTATGCCGGTACCAGCCCACAAAATCACGGAATTATTGGCAATGACTGGTATAATAAATTCGAGGAACGGGAGGTTTATTGCACGGGGGATGACAATGTTACTCCGGTAGGTACTACCTCTTCCGCAGGGAAAATGTCACCTCACAGAATGACTGTTACTACTGTAGCCGATGAAAACAGGTTATTCACCCAAATGCGCGGAAAAACAATAGGAATTGCTTTAAAAGATCGTGGGGCAATTTTGCCTGCCGGTCATACTGCAAATGGCGCCTATTGGTTCCATGGTGGGAATGAAGGTAAATGGATCACCAGCAGTTTCTATATGGAGAAATTACCGGAATGGGTAACATCCTTCAATAAATCCGGGAAAGTTGATTCCTATATGAGGACCTGGAATACCTTAAAAGATATCGAGACCTATACCGAAAGCGGTCCGGACCAAACTACCTTTGAAGGAGGATACAACGGCAGGTCTACATTTCCATATGACCTTAAAGAACTTGCTTCTGAAGAACGACCTTATGAGTTGCTCAAAGTTACTCCTTATGGAAATTCCATTACCACAGATTTTGCCATTGCCGCATTGGATGGGGAAGAGCTTGGGCAGGATGATTTTACAGATTTCCTTACAATAAGCTATTCCAGTACAGATTATGTAGGACATAATTTTGGGGTAAATTCTAAAGAAGTTCAGGATTCCTATTTACGACTTGATCAGGACCTCGCCAGTTTATTAAGGGCACTAGATGAAAAAGTAGGGAAAGGGAATTATACACTATTCTTAACTTCAGATCACGGAGGGGTAGATGTGCCTTCGTATTTATCTTCAGTAAAAATTCCTGCAGGCTACTTTGACAATAAAAGTTTTGAGGAGAAACTAAGGCAATTTGTAAGTGATACTTATGAAGGGGCAGAGATTATTAAATATGTATACAACTATCAGGTATTCTTTGATTACGACGTTCTGCGGGAAAAAGAACTTTCAGCGAATGATGTTGAGGTCACCCTTGCTCATTATCTGTTGCAATACCCACAAATTAATAATGTATTTACAAGAACTCAATTACAAAGTGGTTCCTTTAGCACCGGGACTGCAGCGTTGGTGCAAAACGGATTTAACCAAAAACGAAGTGGGGATGTGATCTTTGTGCTGAAGCCTTCTGTGATTTCTTATTCCGAAACCGGATCCACACACGGTAGCGGATTTAGTTATGACACGCATGCACCTCTTATTTTCTTCGGAAACGGGATAAGACGTGGGAGCTCAAGTGAACGGACAGAGATCATTGATATAGCGCCAACCATTTCGGCTTTACTTGGAATCTCCTTTCCGAACGGTAATACCGGGAAACCATTATTTGAAATGTTGGACCAACGCGGGAATAATTAGAAGATCTTCCTTAGTATTTTTTTCCAGCGTAAATTTCTTATAAAGCGGCCTTCTTCTGCTGAAACCAGAAGAGGCTGCTTTTCTTTTTTAGCTCTAAAATAACCACTCATATAATCCTTGAATAGAGAGATGTCCTTTTTCCTGAATGAGAGTTTTGCCGATGCTATGGCTGTAATTACGAATCCATATCCAAGGCGGTAAAAAGCCGCGCCCTGTTTGTATTTGGCAGCTTTGTTATAACTACCTCCCGTAGGTTTAAGGTGTTTTACCAATTGGCTCTCGTCTGTAATTATTTTCCAGCCGTGAAATTGAGCAAGCAACTCGTCTACAGTATCCCAGCCCATTGCGGGTTTCAATTTGCCTATTTCTAAAAAACATTCTTTTCTATAAGCCTTCAATGCACCTCTTATGTGATCCCGGGAAGTTAAATTTTCCAGTTTCCAGGTTCCTTTCTCTTCAACCGTACAAAATCCTCCTGCCATACCAATTTGGGGATCTGCTTCGAAATGTCTTATAATTGTTTCAATATAATCTACAGGAAAAATAAGATCTGCATCGAATTTGCAGATTATATCATAGTTCTCATCAACACTGTCAAGTCCCTTGTAAAAAGCATTTACTACTTTACTGCCGGGCAGATGTTCACCGGATGATTTCGAGGAAATAACCGATATAAAAGTATGTTTCTCAGCAAAAGATTTGGCAATTTGGAGGGTGCCATCCTTAGATTGGTCATCTACAACTACTATTCGGGAAGGCAGAGCGCTTTGGTTTACTAAAGAAGTAAGGGTCTTACCTATAAAGGCTTCTTCATTATGTGCGGGAATAATAATGTAGGTCCTCACAGGTGTAGGTTGTTTTGAAGCTAAAATACAATAATCAAAAGCACGGGCAATTGAATAATGTTACGATGCCGGTGAATGCAGTAGTTTATCTTTCTGCATAAACCGCATAATAACGAGGAGTGAATTTTCTAAGCAGAGGCCTCACGCCAATTTTATTTACAGGATTGGTCCACTTTGCGGTATTCTTAATTTTCCAACCGGCTTTCTCAAGAAGCCAATCAAACTGCCAGTCTTCAAATTCGTGGAAATGCCTGTCCCGCATATCGGTTTTGTTTCTATAGGCATCTGCAAACCACAATTTGAGCGGTACTGTCGCTACCAGCTTATTCGCTTCTATATCCCTAAGGACATTAAAAGGGGCTATGAGATGTTCGAAGATCTCAAAAGCTGTAACTACATCTATCTCCGGATTCTTTACCGCTGTAGTGTCAAGATCCAGGTCTTCTCCATTAGTATTGGTTACCTGGTACTGCTCTTTTTGCATTATGAAAGAAAAAGGATTCTCTACTCCAAGGTCAAGAATTTTGGCTGGTGGCGGTGCATTTTGAGTTAAAAATTCTAATGTTTTCTGGTATCTTTTATTCGGAAAAGTATGCTCGTACATTCTTAATACTGGTATACCACTGCATTAATATTCATTCCCGCACCAACACTGGCCAGGATGATCACATCACCTTTTTTAAGTTCCTGATCTTTTATTTCTCCCCGTCTTACAAGATCAAGCAGAGTAGGCACAGTTGCGACACTGCTGTTGCCCAGTTCCTGGATGCTCATTGGCATGACATTCTCAGGGACAGGGCGTTTATGTAACTTGTAAAAACGCGCAACTATAGCATCGTCCATTTTTTCGTTTGCCTGGTGAATAAAGATTTTTTTTACATCATCAATGGTTTTTCCGCTTTTTTCAAGGCAGGACTTCATAGCGGTGGGCACATTGGTTAAGGCAAATTCATAGATCTTTCTTCCGTTCATTTTTATAAATCGGGTATCATCGTTATCTTCTGAACGGTTGGATTTACCAAAATAAATGTGATTTGCTTCCTGATATGCGTAGGTTGCCGATTGATGTGCCAGGATCCCTCCTTCACCTTCTTTCAATTCCAACACGGTAGCACCGGCTCCATCTGAAAATATCATGGAATCCCTATCATATTTATCTACAACCCTTGATAGGGCTTCTGCTCCTATTACAAGGCATTTTTTTGCCATTCCGCAGCGCATAAATGCCTGGGCCTGGATGACTGCTTCTATCCATCCGGGACAACCAAAAAGTACATCATATCCAACGCAGGCCGGATTTTTAATGCGCAAATTGTGTTTAACCCTTGTTGCAAGACTGGGCACTGCATCACTTTGGATACTGCCATGTTTTACATCCCCGTAATTATGTGCAACTATAATATAGTCGAGGGTCTCAGGATCAATACCGGCATCTTCTATGGCTTTTTGTGCTGCCACCGTTGCCATGTCTGATGTTGTGAGCTCCTCCTCCAGGTACCTTCGTTCTTTAATACCTGTAATAGCCTTAAATTTCTCAATAGTTACCTCGTTGGCCTGGGGGAATCCGGAACCATCATTATTCAAGAATTCATGGTTTAAAAAATCTGAATTCTTCCTTTTCAAGTTGGGGATGAAACTACCAACCCCTGTTATCATTATACTCATCGAAACGAAGTAATTTTGTGATTGTTTTAACTAAATTAATAAAAACCCGTCTAACTCTGTGCTGTGAAGTTGTTTTATTTCAGAAGATTAGGAATAAGAACAGATTTTAATTCAACAGTTATTAAATAATAAGAATAGAAGCTAAATTTTACGGATATAATAAAACAAGGCGCATTTTAATTGCGCCTTGTTTTTCAAGATTTTATGCTTCCATATATTCCTCAATTGGATCACAGGTACAAATAAGATTTCTGTCTCCAAAAGCGTCGTCTACTCTTCTAACTGTTGGCCAGAATTTATTATCTGCTATATAATCCAGTGGGAATGCAGCTTGTTCCCTTGTATAAGGGAAATCCCAGTCATTAGCGGTAAGCATGGCCATAGTATGAGGCGCATTCTTAAGAATGTTATTTTCATCCTCCGGTGATGATTCATTGATCTCCTGTCTAATAGAGATTAAAGCATCACAAAAACGGTCCAGCTCTGCCTTGCTCTCACTTTCTGTAGGTTCAATCATTATCGTTCCGGCAACTGGAAAGGAAACCGTAGGAGCATGGAAACCGTAGTCCATAAGGCGTTTGGCGATATCTACAACTTCAATTCCATTATTTTTGAAGGGTCGGCAATCAACGATCATCTCGTGAGCAGCTCTTCCTCTTTCCCCGGAATATAGGGTCTGGTAATGTTCCTTCAATCGGGCTTTGATGTAGTTGGCATTCAGGATAGCATATTCTGTAGCTTTCTTAAGTCCGTCACTTCCAAGCATGGTGATATATCCATAGGAGATAAGGCAAACAAGTGCAGATCCCCATGGAGCAGAAGAAATAGCGGTAATGGCTTTTTCTCCTCCCGTTTTAATTACAGGATTTCCCGGAAGGAAAGGCAATAATTGTTCTGCAACGCAAATTGGTCCTACCCCAGGTCCTCCGCCTCCGTGTGGAATAGCAAAGGTCTTGTGAAGGTTAAGGTGACATACATCTGCTCCAATAACACCCGGGTTGGTAAGTCCAACCTGTGCGTTCATATTGGCACCGTCCATGTAAACCTGTCCGCCGTTTTCGTGGATAATTTTGGTAACTTCTTTTATAGAAGATTCAAATACTCCGTGAGTAGAAGGGTAGGTAACCATAAGGGCAGCCAGATTGTCTTTATGCTTTAGAGCTTTTTCTCTTAAGTCATCAACATCGATATTTCCTTCTGTGGTGGCTTTTGTTACAACCACCTTCATTCCGGCCATTACTGCAGATGCAGGATTGGTCCCGTGAGCAGATGACGGAATAAGACAGATGTTTCTATGTGCCTCATTTCTTGATTCGTGATATGCACGAATAACCATCAATCCTGCATATTCGCCTTGGGCACCGGAGTTAGGTTGCAGGGAAGTTCCCGCAAATCCCGTGATCTCAGTCAACTGGTCCTCAAGTCTCTTCAGCATTGTTTGATAACCTTCTGCCTGATCAATAGGTGCAAAAGGGTGAATATTCCCCCATTGCGGATTGCTCAAAGGCAACATTTCTGAAGCGGCATTAAGTTTCATTGTGCAGGAACCAAGAGCGATCATAGAATGGTTAAGCGAAAGATCCTTACGCTCAAGTTTCTTGATATATCGCATCATATCTGTTTCAGAATGGTAGATATTGAAAACATCCTGTGTTAGGAATTCTTTCTTTCTTTCTACTTCTTCCTGAATGCTGGTTCCCTCTTTTAATTTTTCGATATAAGCCACATCTTTATTGGATGCTTCAGAAAAAACTGAGACAATTCTATTAAGGTCTTTAATATTCGTGGTCTCGTTCAAAGCGATCACCACAGTATCTTCATCAGGATAATAGAAATTGATCCTGTTCTTTTCAGCAATAGGTTTGATATCCTTTGCGCTGGCTTTGATTTGAAGGGTATCGAAATAGGTGGAGTTTAATTGCTCGTATCCCATTTCTTTCAGCTTTGCCTCAAGAGTAACGGCAGATGAGTGAACAGTATCTGCAATATATTTTAATCCTTTAGGACCATGATAAACAGCATACATTCCTGCCATAACAGCAAGAAGTACCTGCGCGGTACAAATGTTGGAAGTTGCCTTATCCCTTTTTATATGTTGTTCCCGGGTTTGTAACGCCATGCGTAGTGCCCGGTTACCATTAAGGTCCTTGGTAACTCCAATGATCCTACCGGGAATACTTCTTTTAAATTCTTCTCTTGTGGCAAAGTAAGCCGCATGAGGCCCGCCATAACCAAGCGGAATTCCAAACCGCTGGGTAGTACCCACCACAACATCTGCTCCAAGTTCTCCCGGGGCCTGCAGTCTTACAAGGCTTAAAATATCTGCAGCAACAACTACTCTAATTTGTGCATCCTTACAACCGGAAACGAATTTGGAATAGTCGTAAACCCTTCCGGATCTTCCCGGATACTGAATAATAGTTCCAAAATATTCTTCGGAAAAATCAAATTCTGAATGATCACCAATTACCAGTTCTATCCCCAGCGGAATAGCCCTTGTTTTTAAAAGAGAAATAGTTTGTGGCAATACTTCATCTGAAACAAAGAACTTCACAACTTCATTTTTCTTTTGATCTCTTTCCCTAACAGCAAAAAGCAATGCCATCGCCTCTGCTGCAGCGGTAGATTCATCGAGAAGAGAAGCATTGGCAAGCTCCATTCCTGTAAGATCACTTACCATAGTTTGGAAATTCAACAAAGCTTCCAGTCTTCCCTGAGCGATCTCTGCCTGGTAGGGAGTGTAAGCTGTATACCATCCCGGGTTTTCCAAAATGTTGCGTTGGATCACAGCAGGAAGAATTGCCTGGTGATATCCCAGGCCTATATATGTTTTGAAAACCTTATTTTTGGCAGCAAGTTCCCCGATATGCTCGGCATATTCATTTTCACTTAATGCAGGTGCAAGTTTTAAGGGGGATTTTAGCTTAATATCATCGGGAAGGGTTTCATAAATTAACTGGTCTATGGTTGGTACTCCCACTGTTGAAAGCATGTCTTGAAGCTCACTTTCATTGGGGCCTATATGTCTTAGGGCAAATGAATCTGTTCTCATTAAAATAAAGTTGTGTTTTGTCCTGCGAAATTACGTATTTTAAACGTAAATTTTTACATTTTAAGAACTTAGGGGTGTTAAGATTTCAAGGCTTTTTACTGGTTATTTTTATTCAGGAATTTATTCTTTTATGAGCGTCAGGAAGAAGTTGCTGGACTTTTATATAAACAGCAGTATACACCTTTCAATCGCCGTTGTTTGTCTTGCAGCGGTCACCAATTTAGTCTTTGAACTTCCTGTAGATATTTCACTTCTTACATTCATATTTTTAAGCTCTGTTACCGGGTATAATTTTATTAAATATGCAGGAATTGCAAGGTTTAAACATCTTAGTCTTGCGAAAGATATACGAGTAATCCAGGTTTTTTCCTTTTTTATATTTTTTGGTCTGCTTATCTCTGCATATTACCAACCCATGGAAGTGATAGTTCTGGCAGGAATAATGGGGATATTTACTCTGCTTTATGCCTTGCCGGTTTTTAATAAAAACAGAAATTTAAGAGGGCTGCCCGGGGTTAAGATCTATGTTATAGCTTTTGTAGTTGCGGGAGTAACAGTTTTGATGCCGCTGGTAAACAATTATGATCTTTTTCAAAGGGATATCCTGCTGAATTTTCTGCAGCGATTTCTTATTGTGATTGCCCTGGTATTGCCTTTTGAAATAAGGGATCTAAAATATGATATGGCGCAACTCGGGACTATTCCCCAGCTCCTTGGGGTTCCCAGAACAAGATTCTTAGGTTATTTGTTAATTGGAATGTTTTTAATGCTGGAGTTCCTGAAACAGGAAATAGATCTGGCTTCTGTAGTAGGTTTGGTTGTTTTGGCAATTCTAACTTTCTTTTCCTTAAAAAAGGCTGTTATTCGCCAATCTAAATATTATGCTTCATTTTGGGTAGAGGCTGTCCCCATTGCCTGGTTCATTGCTCTGTTATTGTCTAAGAAGATTTTTTAGTGATCTCCTCGTCAATCTTTTCTTTCCAGGCCTTCTTTTCTTTTTCAGTACAACTTTTAAGATTTGCCTTTTTAAGAAGAGCCGTGAGCTTTATATTGTTATCTGAATATTTTTTACACGGCCTGCAAAAGAAAAGATGAAGATGTATCTTGAACTTCTCCAGCAGGGAAGCTTCTTCATATTGCACCTTATCACAGCAGTGTGCAGCTTCTGAACAGTCTACAAATAGCGATTTAAATTTACCCATTTCTTAAAACCAGTTTTTTTCTAAACATTCAGCCAGTGATACCCTTGCTCTGTGAATGATCACCCACAGGTTAGACGGGGTGATATTAAACTCATTACAAATGGCTTCTGTATCAAAGCCTTCAATAGTTTTCATTTTAAAGATCCTTGCCTGTTTTTCATTTAAGGTATTCATACAATCGAGAATGGCAATTCCCAGTTCCTCGTTTTCCATAATATCTTCAGCAGTCATGTCAAACCTGTCCGGAGCCTGCTCTTCCAGCCAGTCTCCTTCATTGGATTCATCGCTGTAGTTTATTCTTACTTCAGCCTTGCCCTTGTTGGAATTTATCTTGCGATAATAATCAATAATTTTTCTTTTTAAGATAGAGATAAGCCAGGTGCGCTCTGTTGCTTCGCCTTTAAAATTTTTCATGGACTTAAGCCCGGCCAAAAAAGTCTCAGAAATGAGATCATTTGCCAGGTCCCTGTCATTAACCCTTACAATGGTGTAATTAAACAGGTAATCTGAATATTTATCTACCCACTTGGTGGGATCAATAAGATTTGTTGCCATGAGCTTAAGGAGTAAACCCAAAAATAAGAAAAGAAGGTACAAAAAACTTTATAAGTACCTTCTTTTCTTCTGCCGTTGTCAGTTTTTTAATATTCAGGTGTTTCTTCTATCAAACCGGCCCTCTTTAGCAACGCATCCGGCTGAGGTTCTTTACCCCGGAATTTTTTATAAAGTACCATAGGATGCTCTGTCCCGCCACGGGAAAGCACATGGTCTTTAAATTTTTTCGCAACTTCCCTGTTAAAGATACCTTCCTCTTTAAAGTATTCAAAAGTATCTGCATCCAGAACTTCTGCCCACTTGTAGGAGTAATATCCGGCAGAATATCCTCCCTGGAATATATGTGAGAAAGAGGTGCTCATACAATTTTCCTTTACATCTGGAAAAAGTCTTGTAGAATCAAAAGCCTCATCTTCGTGGGATTTAACGTCTTCAATGTTCGAAGGGTCAATGCCATGCCAGCTCATATCCAGCATTCCAAAACTTATTTGTCTTAATGTGGCCATTCCTTCGTGGAAATTGGAAGCATTCTTGATCTTTTGGATAAGTTCCTGCGGGATCACCTCGCCGGTTTCATAGTGCTTCGCGAAAAGTTCCAGCGCCTCTTGTTCATAACACCAGTTCTCCAGCACCTGACTTGGAAGTTCAACAAAATCCCAATATACACTTGTTCCGGAAAGGCCGGGATATGTGGTATTGGCCATCATTCCATGCAGAGCATGCCCAAATTCATGAAATAAGGTGGTTACTTCATTAAACGTAAGAAGCGACGGTGTGTTTTTGGAAGGTTTCGTAAAATTACAAACAATGGAAATATGAGGTCGTTCATTTACACCATTTCTCACCTGCTGTGGGCGGTAAACCGTCATCCACGCGCCATCTCTTTTTCCGGGTCGCGGGTGGAAATCGGCATAAAATAGCGCCACTTCTTTTCCTGTCTCGTCTGTCACTTTATATGTGGTAACATCGGGATGATAAACATCAATATCTTTTACCTGTTCAAAATTAAGGTCATATAGTTTTTTTGCAATGGTGAAAACTCCATCAATTACCTGTTCAAGTGGAAAATATGGTTTCAATTTTTCATCATCGAGATCAAATAATTTTTGTTTTAGTTTTTCTGCATAATAGGAAGCATCCCACTTTTCCAGTCTGTTAATAGTGTCCAGTTCCTTTGCAAAATTCTCCAATTCGTCATATTCTCTTTTGGCTGCAGGCTTTGCTTTCTCCAATAGATCTGCAAGGAATGCTTCTACTTTCTCAGGGCTTTCTGCCATTCGCTCTTCCAGGACAAATGCAGCGTGAGTGGAATATCCAAGCAGATTTGCTCTTTTGTGGCGTAACGAAGCTATTTTAAGAACGTTTTCCCGGTTATCAAGTTCGTCTCCATGGAATCCTTTAGAACCAAAAGCCAGTGCCATTTTTTTTCTCAAGTCGCGATTGGCAGCATATTTCATAAACGGAATATAACTAGGATATTCCAGGGTAAAGATCCAGCCTTCTTTTTTCCTGAAGGATGCGACATCCCTTGCTTCGTCTATAACAGCCTGTGGTAATCCTTTTAGGTCTTCCTCACTTTCTACCTGTAATTCAAACCTGTTGGTTTCAGCAAGAACATTCTCACCAAACTTCAAACTTAAAGTAGAAAGCTGCTTGTCAATATCTCTTAATTCCTGTTGTTTGTCTTCCGGAAGATTGGCTCCATTCCTGGCAAAGGATTTATATTTTTTATCTAGTAATGTTTTTTGCTCTTCGGAAAGATCCAGCTGCTGCCTGTTTTTAAATACGTGTTTTACGCGTTGAAACAACTTCTTGTTTAGAATTACGTCATTTCTAAATTCTGAAAGCAATGGGGAAACCTCCTGGGCTATTTTTTGA
>DATHWA010000456.1:0-1817 GCA_035461025.1 Gillisia sp.
TTTTTGCTGAAAAATTTTCAGGAATTATTTCGGTACGTCCGAAGGTGAAGGCGGCGGCGATCTTATGAGGTTTCCCTTCAGAAATTATATCGAAGGTGTTTTTAAGGAACTGCCGAATACTAATTGGCAAATCACAGGTAGCGATCACAAGAAAAATATCGGTTCCGTGAATAACGTGGTCCAATAAGTTATTTGTTTTTTCCAGGCTGGCGCCCGCTGCTTTCATAGCATCTGTATACATCTCAAACTGGCTTTGCCTTTTACCGTAATAATTTAATCCGGTTTCCTGTGAAAGGACCAGTTTATTAATAAGATATCTTACTTGCGGATCTCCCACGGGGAACCAGGGGCTTGTAGTCTTTGTGAAACGTTCCTGTAAAGCTTTAAGCAGGGACATAAAATCCCATACAGCATAGACATGATGCTGCATAAAACATCTTAAGTCTTCCGGATGATTTATTTCATTATACAGTGGATGCTTCAGTAACCGGTCCACCTGCGGCTGAATTGTAAAATTTATATCTTGCATCATAATCCTTTCATTGGATGCAAATGTAAAATCCATAAAAGGAAAATTAAAATCTTAGCGTACTTTTGTAAGATAAATATGGCTGATATAGACAGAATTTAATATTGAATATGAGATTGCAGCAGGGCTATATATTGGGAGTTTTGATCTTTTACTCAAAGAAATCCAAGGATTATTTGAGGGTAGAGGGGGTTGTGGCAAAATCTCCAAAGCCGTTAAAAAGTGAATGCTGCGAAAAATATAAAAAGGGCAAACGCTGTAAGCGCTGCCCTTGTTTTGATCTTTTATAGAAAATTTCCGGATTTACTCTTTCCTGTCAATTATATAACCATTTTCGATTTTTCGAAATCCTATTTTAGGATAATATTCCATAGCACCCGGCGCCGAAAGTAAAATTAAAGCAGTTTCAGGCCCAATTGTTTGTCTTATAAGTGAAATTAGTTCTTTTCCTATTCCCTCTTTTTGATATTCTTTTCTCACGGCCAGATCGGCTAAATAGCAAGAGTAAGCATTATCTGTCAGGGAGCGGGAAATACCAATGAGTTTGTCTTCTTTCCAGGCAGATACTACCAGATTGGAATTGGCATACATCTTTTTTATTCTTTCCGGGTTGGAAGTTGGACGTATGATGCCGGAACTATTACACCTCAATGATATGCTCTATTGGAGGCAATTCATCAATTTTATAGACAATTCTTTGATCCACTTATTTAAACTATACTATTTAAATGCGGGAATCCCGGTAATATCCATACCTGTTATCAATAGATGAATATCATGAGTCCCTTCATAAGTGATCACACTTTCCAGGTTCATCATATGTCTCATAATACTGTATTCGCCGGTAATACCCATGGCACCTAAAATTTGCCTTGCTTCCCGGGCAACGGTAAGGGCCATATCGACATTATTGCGTTTTGCCATGGAGATCTGGGCAGTGGTTGCCTTGCCCTCATTTTTTAATACTCCAAGACGCCAGGCGAGGAGTTGAGCTTTGGTGATCTCAGTGATCATTTCTGCCAGTTTTTTCTGCTGAAGCTGATAACCGGCAATGGGTTTATCAAATTGTATACGTTCCTTTGCATATCTAAGGGCAGTGTCATAACAATCCATAGCAGCACCAATAGCGCCCCAGGCTATTCCATAACGCGCAGAATCAAGACATCCAAGAGGTGCGCCCAATCCGCTTTTATTTGGAAGCAAGTTTTCCTTTGGCACCTTCACATTATCAAAAATAAGTTCTCCGGTTGCGCTTGCCCGAAGGGACCATTTGTTATGGGTCTCAGGA
>DATHWA010000457.1:0-11004 GCA_035461025.1 Gillisia sp.
AAATTGATCATCTATTCTAACAGAAAACTGGAAAATGCCATACATATTTATAAAAAATATGGTTTCAAGGAAATCCCCATTGGAAGCAATAACCCTTATGCCCGGGGTGATATAAAACTGGAACTGCCGCTTTTTTAAATCTTTCTTAATTGAAGTCTCCAATTAAGGGCGGTAGGTTAAATTTATTTAAAATTAAAACGTTATGAAACAGCTTTTTACACTTTTTCTTGTTGTCTTTACTTTTTCTTCCTGTAAGAATGAAACCCGTGAGGAAAAAGAATATGAATCGCAGGTAACAGAAGCTTCAGAAAAAGTTCAACAGGATCGAAAGTCTGTAGATATTGAAATAGAACCTATCTCCCACGCAACGGCGATTATAAAATGGGGCGATATAGTGATTTACAACGATCCTACCGGTGGAGCGGCTGCATTTGAAGGCAAAGATTCCCCGGATTTCGTTCTGATCTCTGATATCCACGGAGATCATATGAACGCTGAAACCTTAACAGCCCTTAATCTTGGGAATACGCAAATCATTGCTCCACAGGCTGTAAAGGATCAATTACCCCAAGAACTACAGGAAAATATCACTGTTCTCAATAACGGGGAAAGTAAGGAGCTTCAGGGTTTTGATATTGAAGCTGTACCTATGTATAATTTACCAGATGATGAGGAATCAAGGCATCCTAAGGGAAGAGGAAATGGATACATCCTTGAAAAGGACGAACACAGATTATATATAGCAGGGGATACAGAGGGAATAGATGAAATGAAAGCGCTAAAGAAAATCGATATTGCCCTTATTCCTATGAATTTACCTTATACAATGGATGTAGAACAGGCTGCAAATGCCGTGCTTGCATTTAAACCAAAACAGGTTTATCCTTATCACTACAGAGGGCAGAATGGCCTGGCAGATGTTGAAAAGTTTCGGGAACTCGTTGAAGCCGGAAATAAGGATATAGAAGTAGTTCTCCTGGAATGGTACCCGAACAACCAGACAGATTAGTTGAAGAGCCTAGCTTTAATAATTTCTGAAATGCCCCCATCACTATCTGTGACCATCAATAAATTAATAGAGTCTTCTGTTGAAGATGATAAACAGGTGATGGACTCCACTTTTTTAAGTAGAGGCTGGTCTTTATAAGTGAGCAGTGTCCACCTTGGTTCTTTTTTCCTGCTGAAATCTTTTTGATCCAATACACCCAGGAAACTACCAAGTACCTCCCCATCGTCAATCCAGTTCGCAGTGTTTTCTACGCTTGCGGTAAACAAAAATAGTTCTTTACCTGGAAGATAAGTTGCTCCGGAAAAGCCTGACTTTATTCCTTCTATTTCAGGAAGATCGAATCTGGATATTTCGGGTTTGGGAAAGCTGCCTTGATTCTTCAAAAATTTCTGAAATTCTGAAACCTTCAGCCTAAAGATTATATTTTCACCCCTATTGAAAAGATATAGATCATTTTGTACCACCACGGCAGCTTCTATGTTAAGCTCATTTTCTGAAAGCTCTGCAACTTTCCGAAGCCCGTCATAGAATTCTACAAGAGAAAATTCAACCGTTTTAGGTTCGCGAGTAGTTTTAAACTCCAGCAGAATATCCCTCTCGGGATAGCCTGAACCTGAGCCAAAAAGCCAGTTAATTTCTCCTGCTTCGTCTAATTTACAAAGGGCCTCAAGGTCCGGTTTTACAGATTTTTCATAAATACTGTCGGTAATTTTATTTCCGGGAAATAATAGGTATTTCTCCCGGACTTGTAATTCCTCGTCAAGAAGGAAAATATAAGGAGTATCATCACCAATTACATATATCCCGGCAGCAGTTTCTTCAATGCCTGATGCAGATGCGACGCCTTTAAGTTCCCGGATCTCATCTACCGTAACTTTTGGCCCTTCTCCAGAACAGTTCCCATTATTCAACATAATTAAGCCGGCCAATATAAATATATTCTTCATTCATTCATTCATAAATGTATTACCATCCCTTTCGTTCACTAGTTTTTGATATACCCCGTTGGTCCAGCCAAAGCCATCCTGAGTAGGGTATTCCCCACCACCGCTTTCCCGGGAGAGATCCTGCACATTATACTTTTCAAGCATCTTAAAGCTTCGCTTGTAAACTGCTGTATTTAATTGCAACCACCTGTTCTTTATATCTGTTGCAAGAGCAGTTTCACCGTATTTTCTTAAACCCTGGATCGTAACCCATTGCAGTGGTGCCCACCCATTGGGGGCATCCCATTGCTGGCCGGTATTATATGGAGTTGTTATAACTCCTCCTGGACTTAAAAAAGTTCTTTCTATCATAACCGCAACCTTTTTTGCACGTTCCTCATAGGCAATTTGAAAGAATAATGGATACACCCCTGCAAGTGATAAAACAGGCGTGTGTTCCTGTTTGCGAAAATTATAGTCCATATAAAATCCCTCTGCATCACTCCAAAAATATTTTTCAATAGCATTCTTTCTGGCTTCTGCCCTTAGATGAAATTCTGCAGCCTTAACATTATTACCTTCCAACTCGTTTGCCGCAGCAATAGTGGCTTCGAGATTATAGAGAAGAGCATTAAGGTCTACCGGCACGATGTCTATGGTATGGATGGAGGATAGCTTAAATTCCCCATCCTCATTCCGGGAAAGCCACCTGCTGGAAAAATCCCACCCGGATTCGGCCCCGGCTCTTAAATTCCTGTAGACATCTGCCCTGGTTCTATCAGGAAACATCTTTATAGCTGCTTCAGCAGTTTCCACATCTTCCCTGTAACTTTCAGGGCGAGGCGTGTCATATTCATCCCAATATCTGTTGAGCAACTCCCCATCCGGCATTTTCACTACCCTTTTAGAGGCAGAGCCGGATTCTGTAATGGACTCTGAATCTTTCATCCAGAATTCGTATTCTTTTTCCAGATAAGGAAGGTATTCTCCATATATATCTTCTCCGTCAATTTCAGCCAGAACTTCAACCATTTTGGCATAATATGGAGGCTGCGACCTTCCAAGGTAGTAAGTCCTGTTGCCATTTGGAATAAAACCATATGTATCGATCAAATACGAGAAATTATCTACCATATTCCTGATGGTCTCCTCCTCCCCGTCTACTTGTAACCCCAGCATAGTAAAGTAACTATCCCAATAATAGATCTCCCTAAATCTTCCTCCGGGAACTATGTATGGATTTGGCAAAGGAATTAGAGTACCGGATTCCACCTCATCTGCGGGGCGTTTTAAGACCTCCCAAAGCCCGCTGATATTTTGTTGAATGGAAACGGAATCACTTTCAAAATTGTTTCGAGTATCCGGAATTATAAAATGTTCCTCCAGGAAATTAAGTAAAAATGGTGTTGATTTAACTTCAAGTCGGGTATATTTTTCCCGGATCTCCTCTACATCCGTAAAGGGTATCACATCTACGAAGGTCTTACTGTCCGGAAAAATGTTTTCATCCTGCTGCACATCAAAAAACAGATCTCCGTATAGTTCCTCCGGTGGCAGTATTACGGCATCCCTTGTTGTGGTAGAGGTATCCTTTACGGCACAGGAAGACAGTAGGAAAAAAAGTAAAGGAAGAAATCTATAAGCTGTAAATTCTTTCATTATTGCAATCGTTTAATTTTCTAATTTACGTTTTTCCTATTATTCTTCGTTTAAATTGAAGCAAGAATGACTTCTCATTGATCTTATAATAAAGGTATATTATAAAAAAAAGTGCTGTCCAAAATGAACAGCACCCTTTTAAATTATTTATCGAATCTGATTTATACGCTGAAAAGGGGACGTCCCTGCATCAATTTAAGGACTTCTTCCTTAACCTCTGCAAGTTTGCTATCATCTTCGAAATTATTTACAACCTTATCAATAAGATCGACTATTGTGGACATATCTTCTTCTTTTAATCCACGAGTAGTGACAGCAGGAGTTCCAATTCTTATCCCGGAAGTAACAAACGGTGATTTGTCATCAAAAGGGACCATATTTTTGTTTACAGTTATTTCTGCTTTACCAAGGGCTTCTTCTGCCTGTTTACCTGTAATATTCTTATTACGCAGGTCAATAAGCATCATATGGTTATCTGTTCCTCCGGATATCACATCAAAATCCTTATCCATAAATGCCTGAGCAAGGGCTTTTGCATTTTTCTTCACCTGTACTGTGTAATAAAGGAAT
Organism: Gillisia sp.; assembly: GCA_035461025.1. Classification (GTDB taxonomy): domain Bacteria; phylum Bacteroidota; class Bacteroidia; order Flavobacteriales; family Flavobacteriaceae; genus Gillisia. The sequence goes on from DATHWA010000457.1 coordinate 4,165, forward strand.
TCATCTGTAAGAGCTTCGCCGAAAGCCACAGCCTTTGCAGCTATTATATGTTCCAATGGCCCTCCCTGATTTCCGGGGAAAACACCGCTATCCAACAGAGCAGACATTTTCTTTAGATTACCATTTTTTAATTTTTCTCCGAAGGGATTGTCAAAATCCTTACCCATCATGATAATTCCTCCACGGGGACCTCTTAGGGTCTTATGGGTGGTAGATGTTACCACGTGACAATGTGGAAGAGGATCTCCCAGAAGGCCTTTTGCAATTAATCCCGCAGGATGGGCGATATCTGCAAAAAGGATGGCCCCAATACTATCGGCTATCTCCCGGAATCTTTTGTAATCTATCTCCCTTGAATATGCAGAAGCTCCTGCAATGATCATTTTTGGTTTTTCACGTTTTGCAATTTCTGCCACCTCATCATAATCAATTAGTCCGGTCTCTTTATTCACTCCGTAGAATACCGGCTCATATAACCTTCCGGAAAAATTTACGGGAGAACCGTGTGTAAGGTGCCCTCCATGAGAAAGGTCAAAACCAAGGAATTTATCCCCCGGTTTCATGCAAGCATGAAAAACAGCTGTATTTGCCTGGGAACCGGAATGTGGTTGCACATTGGCATATTCTGCATTAAAGAGTTCTTTCAGTCTGTCTATGGCAAGATTTTCTACTTTGTCTACCACTTCACATCCGCCATAATAACGCTTCCCCGGGTATCCTTCAGCATATTTATTTGTGAGTACAGAACCCGCAGCTTCCAGGACTTGCTCACTCACGAAATTCTCACTTGCAATTAATTCCAATCCGTTGATTTGACGGTTTTTTTCTTCGTTTATAAGATCAAATATTTCGGTATCTCGTTGCATGTTAATTTTTTACGTTAAATATTCACCAAAAGTAATAATTCCATTCGGTTAATACAGGGAAAATAATATATTTGAATGGAATAGAATTAAGAATAAAACTAAAATTTATATGCCAATTACTGCAAACGATCCCAAACGAAAAACGTGGCTGGACACTCCTGAAAACACAGATTTCCCTATCCAGAACATTCCGTTCGGGGTGTTTTTAACCAGGGATGATATCATTACTATAGGAACCCGTATAGGGGACTATGCCATTGACCTGGGAGCCCTTCACCAGCTGGGATATTTTGAAGGTATTCCTTTGACAGATGATATTTTTCTTCAGGATTCTCTGAATGATTTTATTTCAGACGGGAAGAAAACATGGAGGCTTGTAAGGAATCGTATAGCTGAAATATTTGATGCCAATAATGATAAATTAAAGAATAACCAGGACCATAGAAACATAGTTCTTTTCACACTGGATGAAATTGAAATGCAACTGCCTGTTCAGGTAGGTGATTATACAGATTTTTATTCCAGTAAGGAGCACGCTACCAATGTAGGATCCATGTTCAGGGATCCTGAAAATGCCCTATTGCCCAACTGGCTTCATATACCCGTGGGATACCATGGGAGAAGCTCTTCCATTATTCCTAGCGGGATACCGGTACATCGCCCACAGGGACAAACACTTCCGGCAGGAGAAAAAGAACCGGTATTTGGGCCTTCGAGGCTTGTAGATTTTGAATTGGAAATGGCATTTATCACTACAGATGCAAACCTTTTGGGAGAACCTATTCCTATCGAGGAGGCAGAAGAATATATATTTGGTCTGGTTTTATTTAATGACTGGAGTGCAAGAGATATTCAAAAGTGGGAATATGTACCACTGGGGCCATTTTTAGCAAAGAACTTTGCTTCCTCTGTCTCTCCATGGATCGTGACCCTGGATGCTCTGGAACCTTTTAGAACAGAAAGCCCTAAACCTGAAAAAGAATTACTGCCTTATCTCCAATTCTCGGGTAAAAAGAGCTTTGATATAAAACTGGAAGTTGCTCTTAAACCTGAAAACGGTGAAGAAACAACCCTTACCAGGTCTAACTTTAAATATATGTACTGGAATATGAGCCAGCAGCTGGCTCACCATACCATAAACGGATGCCCGGTAAATTCAGGTGATATGATGGGATCCGGAACAATCTCCGGCCCAACACCAGATTCTTACGGCTCAATGCTGGAATTATCGTGGAGAGGTGAAAAACCGGTGAAATTGAAGGACGGCAGTGAGCGTAAATTTATTGAAGATAATGATACTGTTATTATGCGCGGTTATTGTGAGAGTGAAGGTAGAAGAATTGGTTTTGGAGAAGTAAGTACAAAACTCCTTCCGGTTTTTCAACCAAAGAAGAACAACTCTAAATAAATCTGGTTAAAATATAGCATAAAAGCCACCTTTCCGGGTGGCTTTTTTCATTGAATAGTTCTACAGGTCAATCTACTCTTCGGTCTTTTGAAGCATCCCTTTCATCCATGGTTTGCTGTCTTTCAGAAATCTTAGCGCCTAACTTTTTATTATTTTCTTCACTACCGGAATTGCGGTCGTTATGGGTTTCTTCATCAACTAGTTCCTCATTCGCACGGGTATTTTGATTCTCTATATTTTCAGAATCTGTGTTCTCACTATAGCTCCTGGGACTTGCCTGCTGTCTTCTCTGGGCGAGGTCCCAATTCCTGTTCTGCTCCTTTTGTTCTTTTTCATCCTGGGAGGAGGATTGAACATTTTTTTTAATGTTCTTCTCTTCTGAATTTTCCTTCCCACCTTTATTGTTATTCCTTTGCTGATTATTTTCCATATCAATATTTTATTTGTTATTCTTTTTATACTTCAGATCTTTTGCGTTCTTAACTTGTTTAAAAACACCAATTTTATTCTTTATGGTCCCGGTCTGTTACCTTTTTATCTTCAGATCCTTGTTTGCCGCCTTGCTGACCTCTTTCCTGTTCCCGGCCACCTGATTGTTTTTTACTTTTCTGCGCGCCGGAATGCTTTTGATTCTTTTCCATACCTCCTCTTTCCTGCTGCATTTTTTGGTCGTTTTGAGGGTTCCTTTGATCTGTATTAGGTTCCCTGTCTTTTTGATTTTCCATGACAACTAAATTTTAAGTTAATAAAATCGAAGTCATTAAGGTACTGAGTACTAAACCCCATAAGTGACTGGTTTGCAAACTTTAACAGGTGATTGCAAAATATTTATTAAAGACAATGGGGTGTTGAAATGTCTCACTTCATTTTTTTTAAAATAGTTCAATTTGAGAAAATCTTGACGGGTACGGAAATCTCAAAAATTCAGGATAGGTCAGTTCTTTTTCTTCAGGGCACAAAAAAACCACCCTTTGCAAGATGGTGGTTTCTCCGGTTCTAATCGATTAATTATCTTCTTTCATCATTCATCTCATCTTCACCCTCAAGTCTTCCCTGCCTGCGTCCACTACTCTGCGGGCCGGTTTGCCCTTCCTGTCTTTGTGAATGTTCCTGTCCGGAAGCTTGTTGCCTTTTTCTTTCCTGCTCCCCGGCCTGATTCCCTTGTTGGTGCTGGGATTGGCCTTGTTGCTGTTCTCTACCCTGTCCCTGAGCCTGTTGTTGATTTCTTTGCTGGTCTTGATTTCTACCCTGACCCTGCTGCTGATTTCTTTGCTGGTCCTGGTCTCTACCCTGGCCCTGCGCTTGTTGTTGATTTCTTTGCTGGCCCTGGTTCTGGTCCTGATTTCTCTGGTTTTGATCGCGGTCGCGATTTCCCTGATTTTCCATAATAGTTATAATTTAAAAAGGTTAATAAATCCTTTTCAATATACTACCATCAAAACTTCATAAAAACCTGATTAGCAAACTTTAACAGCCAAGTATTAAAATGTATTAAGTAAAAATCGCGGCTAAATTTTAAGCAACAAATTGGGACAGGCTGTTAGCACTTACCTCACTATGCGATGCGTCATAAACCACCTTACCACCCTTTATGATTATGAGTTGTGGACTCTCATGTGGCACATTGAACTTAGAGGCTATCCTGTTGGAAACAGACCTGTAACTTAATAGATCCAGGAAGTATAATTTAATTTCACCTTCCTTAGTATTATATTCCTGTTCAAACTGTCGCAAGACCATCCTGCTAATGCCACAACTTGTAGAGTGCTTTAAGATGGCCACTGGAGTTTCATAAGACATCTCCGCAATTTCATCAAGAGTTTCCTCATCTGTCAATTGCGTCCAGGGAACTCTCTTTATTTCTTCTTTTGCTATATCCCTTTCGCTCTTAAACATTTTGTCAAAAAATCCCATTGGTTCTAAATTTTAATATGGATAAAAATAAAGTTTAAGGATTTAAATTTTCCATATCAAATTATTAAAATTTCGTTTTAAGAAATGCCATCAGGAATTTTAAATTCGCTAAATTTAAGTGAGAAATCCACCTAAACCGTCAAAATGACTGTTAAAACAATAGATTAATAGGTCATTTTGTCCTGTTCCTCCTACTGGTATATGAATTGTTCTTTCTCTTAAAAATAATCAACCTATGAACTTTAACAACTTTACCATAAAATCACAGGAGGCAATCCAGCAGGCTCAGCAGCTGGCGCAGGAGCTAGGCCATCAGCAAATTGAAAATGAACACATTTTTAAAGCGATCACAATAGTAGATGAGAATGTAACTCCTTTCATTCTGAAAAAGCTGAACATTAATGTTAACCTTTTTACTCAAATTCTTGATAATACCCTGCAAAGCTTTCCAAAAGTAAGCGGTGGGGAAATTATGCTTTCTCGAGAGGGGTCCAAGACTGTTACAGAAGCGGGAATTATTGCCAAGAAAATGAATGACGAATACGTCTCTGTTGAACATTTGATTATGGCAATATTTAAATCTTCCAGCAAAGTTGCACAGATCCTCAAAGATCAGGGTGCTACAGAGAAAGGTTTAAAATTGGCAATTGAGGAGTTAAGAAAGGGTGACCGGGTAACCTCCCAAAGCGCAGAAGAAACTTACAACTCTTTAAATAAATATGCTAAAAACCTCAACCAAATGGCAGAGGAAGGCAAACTGGACCCTGTAATTGGACGGGATGAGGAAATAAGAAGGGTTTTGCAAATACTTTCAAGAAGAACTAAAAATAACCCGATGCTCGTTGGAGAACCGGGTGTTGGTAAAACAGCTATTGCTGAAGGTCTTGCTCACAGAATCATTGCCGGGGATATACCTGAAAATCTCAAGGACAAGCAAATATTTTCCCTGGATATGGGTGCACTTATTGCAGGCGCCAAATACAAAGGAGAATTTGAAGAACGTCTCAAGGCAGTGATAAAAGAAGTGACAGGCAGCGAAGGAAATATTGTGCTTTTTATTGACGAGATCCATACTCTGGTAGGGGCCGGAGGAGGCCAGGGTGCGATGGACGCCGCAAATATCCTAAAACCTGCTTTGGCAAGAGGGGAGTTACGCGCCATAGGTGCCACTACCCTGGATGAGTATCAAAAATATTTCGAAAAGGATAAAGCCCTGGAGAGAAGATTCCAGAAAATAACTGTAGATGAACCGGATACAGAGAGTGCTATTTCCATTCTTAGAGGGATCAAGGAGAAATACGAAACGCATCACAAGGTGCGTATTAAGGATGAAGCTATTATCGCTGCTGTAGAACTCTCTCAAAGATATATCACCAACAGGTTCCTGCCAGATAAGGCCATTGACCTTATGGATGAGGCGGCTTCCAAACTGCGTATGGAAATTAATTCCAAACCTGAGGAACTGGATGTTCTTGACAGGAAGATCACTCAGCTCGAAATTGAAATTGAAGCTATTAAAAGGGAAAATGATGAAAATAAGCTGAAAATCCTTCGTTCAGATCTTGCAAACCTCAAAGAAGAACGCACTGAACTTAATGCCCGCTGGAAGAATGAGAAAGAAGTAGTGGACAATATTCAAACCGCAAAATCTGATATAGAACAGTTTAAACTGGAAGCTGAAAGAGCTGAACGGGAAGGGGACTATGGGAAAGTAGCTGAATTACGATACGGGAAAATAAAAGAAGCCCAGGAGCGCCTTGAGAAATTACAGAGAGAACTGGATGAAAACCAGGATAGTCATACCCTAATAAAAGAAGAAGTAACTTACGAGGACATTGCTGAAGTGGTAGCGAAATGGACAGGAGTGCCAGTCACAAAAATGCTACAGAGCGACCGTGAAAAACTTCTTCGCCTTGAGGATGAACTGCATAAGCGGGTTGTTGGACAGGAAGAAGCCATACAGGCGGTAAGCGACGCTGTGAGAAGAAGCCGTGCAGGATTACAGGATCAAAAAAAACCAATTGGGACTTTCCTTTTCCTGGGCACAACCGGAGTTGGTAAGACAGAGCTTGCTAAAGCCCTGGCAGAATATCTCTTTGATGATGAGGCCGCAATGACCAGGATAGATATGAGTGAATACCAGGAGCGGCATGCGGTAAGCCGCCTTGTGGGTGCACCTCCCGGATATGTAGGTTATGACGAAGGAGGACAGCTTACAGAGGCTGTAAGAAGAAAACCATATTCTGTAGTGCTCCTTGATGAAATCGAGAAAGCTCACCCGGATACTTTTAATATATTGTTACAGGTCCTTGACGAAGGGCGCCTTACAGACAATAAAGGGAGGCTTGCAGATTTTAAGAACACTATAATTATAATGACCTCAAACATGGGTTCTCACATCATCCAGGAGAAATTTGAAACGGTGAAAGATGTTGATACTGCAATGGAGAGTGCCAAGACTGAAGTTCTTGCACTCCTAAAGCAAAGCGTGAGACCGGAATTTATTAACAGAATAGATGATATTGTAATGTTTACCCCATTATCACAAGGTGACATCCGGAAAATAGTAGACTTGCAGTTAAAGAATGTGAAACAAATGCTTTCTAAGCAGGGTATTGTTCTCGATGCTACAGAGGAAGCAATAAAGTTCCT
>DATHWA010000458.1:0-6159 GCA_035461025.1 Gillisia sp.
AGCAGGGGATCAAGGTCGTGCTCACTCTCCAATTTTTTATAGAAAGTGCCTCTTTTTATATTTTCAGAAGAAAACATAGGTCGGTTGTTTGCTTCCTGAATATAAGGGTTTTAAGGCATACGGCGCCTGCTGGAAATTATAAAAAATTGATAAAACTTGAGCGGGTAGGAAAAAAAGTTACAGTTACTTTCGTTTTCTTATAACCAATCAATGATTCAGGGATATTGATAAAAGATCCCTTCTACAAAAGGCGTCCAGAGACAGGCTTTTAAACCGGCCTCCTTAAGCCCGGTATTCACCCAGGTGTTGCAGGTATTAAACAAATGAAGGGAACCCCGGGCCCTGTAGAAGGCATCATTATAGGAATAATGAAGGCCTGCAACAGGGGAAGTTTCCCCGCCAGGTTTATCATATTCAAATGTGTTTTTTATATAATCTACCAGTTTCTTATATTGTTCCTTGTTAATATAAAGTGTTTTGGTATCCTCATCCTCGACTATGGTATTCAAGAATGTAGCATGAACAGCTGAAGGTGTTTTCAGGAACAGAGCTTTAAAACCTGTTTCTAAAGTGAGATCTTTCCACTCCGGGGTATTGGCATAAAAACCCAGGTCTCCCCAGCCAAAACCTATATATCTAAAATTCTTCCGTTTTGATAAGGTGTGTTCTGGTTTTACAAGACTGGTCCAGTCAAACATATATGTTTGCATAGGTAAAACTATATCTGTGTGCATCCCGTTGGAAATAAGGTAGATCTTAATATCGGGGCCTTCTGTATTGGGTTTGGTGTTTACAGGAATGATCCCACCTATAATCACCAGGACCATATAGATCAATGGCGGAATAAAAATTATTCCCGCCAGGATCTTCAGAAAAAGTTTTAAAACCCTCATTCATAAAAGGTACGGATTTACCTTAAATGCTGAAAAATTATATGGTTTCAGAAAATTTCAATTCCGAAGGGAAAATGATCATAAGATTTTATAATTACAAAAAAGAAGTGACAGCTACAAAGGTAAATACACTATTCTACTGTCCCAACCTTGTAGAACCGAAGGTTTCCCTTTTTATCCCTGGAATATTTGTAAACGGTTTTTCCCATAATATGCCCATCTTCATATTCCGCTACAAAGAGTTCTTCATTGATAAAGGTTATACCGGTGAACCTCATAGTGCCGCCTAAAACAGCTTTTTTTGGAATTAATTCCGGTTTTTTCTGAAGATGATTCAATAAAAATTCTTCCGGGTTTGCGATTGTATCAAAATATGCAGGATAATTTTTTGTGACAAAAGACTTCCGAAGGGCTTGTTCACTTAAGGTGTCATTCGCTATTTTCAATTCCCTGATCTCGTTCTCCAGGCTGTCTATTTGGGAAAAGGCAGTTTCTTCATTCGAATTCCTTCCGCAGGAGGCGAGAAGAATTAAAAGGATAAAAATAGCTTTTTTCATAGTCTCAGGTTTATAATTCCTGCATCACGAGATAGGTGGTATAGGCAAGGTAGAAAATTAAAAGAATTGCTGCTTCCCATCTGTCTAATTTTTTTCTTTCTCCGGTTAACAATGCCAACAACAGGAAAATTGTACCTCCGGCCAGAATATAAATATCTGTATTGAACCCTTTAGAAAAACCAATAGGTGCTAAAACTGAGGATGCACCCAGGATCAAAAAGATATTAAAAATGTTGGAGCCAACAATGTTCCCAACCGCGATATCGGCATTCTTTTTCAGGGCTGCTACAACAGAGGTTGCCAGCTCCGGGAGAGAAGTTCCTGCAGCGACAACTGTAAGCCCAATGATCTTCTGACTTATCCCCAGGGATTCTGCAATTTCAATGGCATTATTTACCACAAGGTTTCCACCAAGGACCAAACCTCCAAGGCCCCCTGCTATAAAAACACCCATCTTAAGATTTGAATATGCAGGAACAGTGACAACCTCTTCTATTTGCGAGCTATCGTCTTTAAGTTGTTTGTAAACGTAGAATAGGAACAAAGCAAAAAATACAAGAAGGATCAATCCATCCACCAGGCTAAGGGAGGATGTGTCGGCACCCCAGAGAAGTCTATCATTCACCAGAAGGAAAAGGATAATAATAGCTATGAAGGAAATAGGGATCTCTTTCCAGGCCGTGCTTGATTGTACGGCAAGGGGTGTGATAAGCCCCGTAACTCCCAAGATTATAAACAGGTTAAAATTATTACTACCCAGTATATTTCCAAAAACAATATCCTCGTGCCCCTGTACTGCAGCAAATGTGTTTACAACCAACTCCGGGGCAGAGGTCCCAAAAGCTACCACCGTTAGGCCAATTGCCAGGTTGGAAATGTTGAATTTTTTAGCCAGGGCAGAGGCCCCTTCCACCATAAAGTTTGCCCCTAAAATGAGAACTGCAAGTCCGGCAATAAGAAGAATAGATGATAATAGCATAAAATGATTTACCTGCTAAATTAGATTAAAAACAGATTAAATAAAAAGTAGGTGAGATTTTTTCTTTAAATGATCTTTAAATAATACTTAAGGGTGGAGAACTGATTTCGGGGCCTTTGCATATCACAGATCAATTGTTTCCGGCTATATTTTTCAGGAGTAAAGATATTTCCGGAAGTTTTTTGTAATTTTTTGAATTGATCCAGGCATACATAAACTCTGGCCAGGGCAAGCGTGGTAATCTTAAGGAATTTATTTATATTTTTTTTATCATAAGTAGTATTCTCTGCCAGGCTAAAGGTTTCTTTCAACTTAAGATCGAAGCTATCTCTAAGATTATCGATATCTGCGCACATTGTTGCTTCCGTTACCGTGCCTTCCTTGTGATCCTCCCACACATCAAAAATATCATTGCCCAGTTGCATAAGTCCGCCAAGGTGATAGAGCAAATCTGCTTCAGCTTTTTCCAGTCGATGTTCCATACAAAGCCTGTAAAAGAGGAAAGATTCCCCTCCTTTGGCTTTAGTGATCGCTTCAATTTCCGGAGGTGGGATTACTTCAATTTTTTGAGAAGTGCTTTGGACCTGGGCTTCAAATACCTTTACGGCTTGTTGTTTTAGTTTTTCAGGATGGTTGGAGAAGGTAAGTCCTTTTTGATATAAATTGAGAAGTAATTCTTCGTGGCTATTTCCCGGTTTCATTTCTTCGGGATGAAGGATGAAACCTTTTAAATGCGATACTTCTTTTCCGGGATCATCAAAAAGGTCGTCAAGAAGTCCGGAAATTCCCCCCAGGTAACTCAGGCATAAACGCTCCCGCGCCGTCATTGATTCACCTCTTAAAACCGCCAGCGCCTCCCCCAGGACTCCCGGAACTCCAAGGGCGTAATAGTGGGTGATCTTTTTAAATTCTTTTTTCTCCAGGCTGCCGTCGTTGGTAACTTTGAAGTTAAAAAGATCTTTTTCCAGATGATTTGCAATAAACCGTTTCTGTCTCCCCACCCGGAGCAGTAAAAATGAATAAACAGGAAGCAGGGTAAATATACCTTTATAAAACCTCCACTGTTTATTTTTCATTAATAAGGATTGGTTTACCATAACCCAGGCCTTCCAGTTTATCTAACTGTGTAGCGGCATCTCCAACTACCAGGAAAAACATTTTGTCCGGATCTATAAATTGAGTTGCGAGTTCCTGCACATCTTCCACAGTAAGTTCATTTACAAATTGCTCGCGTTGTTTGATGAAATCTTTTTCCAGCTTATAATTATGTATGTCGCTTAAAATTCCCAATTTGGCATTGAGAGTTTCGAATTTCCTGGCGTTGCTTTTTATCATGTAGCTTTTGGTAACTTCAAGATCTTCAGGTCCAAAACCTTGCGGATAGTTTTCCATTATTTCTTTTATGAGTGCTAATGCATCATAGGTTATATTAGAACGAACACCACTGGTAACTGCAAATGGTCCAACATTCTTACCACCCTGGAATCCGGAGCGAATACCGTAAGTATATCCCTTTCCTTCCCGTAGTTCCTGGGTTAGCTTGGATGCGAAACCACCTCCTCCAAGCCTGTAGTTCATTACTTCAGCCGGATAATATTTTTCACTTGTTGCCGCCAGGGCAGGATTTCCAATTCTTACAATTGACTGCTTTGCTCCCGGAACGTCATAGAAAAATATTTGTGCATTCTGTGGTGCCTGTAGTGTTGGAGTTTCGGGAATCCCCACGTTTTTTCCCGGCCAGCCCGCAGAAAGGCTTTTTAATGCATTTACAGCTTTATCCCTGTTAAGATCTCCTACAGCCATAAATGCAGCCCTACGGGGTGTAAGATTGGCATTGTAATAATCCTTCAGGTCTTTCAGGCTAATCTTTTCTACAGATTCTGCCGTACCAAGATTATTATTGGAAAGGATATTATGTTCTCCGTAAATAAGCTTTCGGAATTCATTATCGGCTATGCTATTAGGGTTGGCCTGTTGTTGTTTAATTCGGCTAAGAACCTGTTGTTTCACAAGTTGAAATTCCTCTTCGTCCCAACGGGGTTCCAGAAGGATTTCCCTAACCAATTCCATAGTTTGTTCAAAGTTTCGGGCAAGACTGCTTCCGCTTAGCGTGATCTTTTCGTCATCTGCATTAACATTGATAGAAGATCCAAGTAACTCTATAGCTTCCTCCAGTTCCTGCGGAGTTTTATTGGCGGTTCCTTTTGTCATCAAACTTGCCAACAGATTTGATACTCCCACTTTTTCAGGGTCTTCCAGTAAAAGTCCGCCTTCCATTTCAAGGCTGAATCGTACCAGGGGTACTTCATTTGCCGTGATGCCATATATTTTTAATCCTGAAGGCATTTGTGATTCCCAGACATCAGCAGGCTTTAGTTCCGGAGTTCCCCAGTATGGTGGTTCCACACTTCTGTCAAAACTGGAATGAGTACGCTCATAGGCTATTTCATCTGTAACAGCAACCTCATCCTCTGCACCCTCGATGATTTCTTCTTCCACTACATCAGCTTCCGTAGAATTCTCTAACGCGAGCTCCACCTGGTCTTTTGGCACAAAGCTGGTTGCTACATACGGTTTGTTCTTTATATATTTTTCATAAACCCGGTTCACATCGTCCCTGGAAACATTCAGGATCTTCTCCACATTTTTGTTGATCTCATTTGGATCATCTGCAAAGATCTGGTATTGTGCAAGCTGGAACCCTTTGCCTAAAACGCTGGAAATGCTATTATAAAAATCTGTTTCCTGCCCTGCTTTTATTCTTTTCAAATCCTTTTCAGGAATGCCTTCTTTTTCAAATTGCGCTAAGGTTTCATCGATTGCTGCTTTAACAGCATCCAGGTCTGTTTGATCAAACGCCCTTACCTGTAACATAAGTTGTCCCGCCAGTTCTGAGGTGTAATTATACATTCTCACATTATCGGTAAGCTTTTTTTCTTCTACCAGGCTCTTATAAAAAGGTGCATTTTTACCATCTGCAAGATACTTAGTAAGAACTTCGAGGGCATAGGAATCTTCGTGATATGAGTAAACCGAAGGCCAGGCTATGGTAAGCTCCGGAAGGTTGGCAAAATTATCCTCGTAGTAAAGCTTTTTTGTTTCCGACAAATTTGCCGGCTGCTTTTCTCTGCGATCAATTTGTGGTCCTGCTTCAATTTCATCAAAATATTTATGCACCCAGTCCTTTGCCTGTTCCTTGTCAAAATCCCCGGCAATAGTTAGTACCACATTGTTGGGAACATACCATTTATTGAAGAAGGTCTTCACATCCTCCAAAGTGGCATTTTGCAGGTCATCCAGTGATCCAATTACCTGCCAGCTGTAGGGGTGACCCTCAGGATACAGGTTTTTATCTATGACATATTGTGTATGCCCATATGGGCGGTTATCTACTGCCTGCCTCTTTTCATTTTTAACCACTTGCTTTTCCTTTGCCAGCACCGGCTCTGTGACAGTGTTTATGAAATAACCTAGTTTGTCTGCCTCTGCCCAGATCATTTTCTCAAGAGCATCATTGGGTACGGTCTGGAAATAGTTTGTCCTGTCGCGACTGGTGGAACCATTGGCACCGGAACCACCTATTCGTGCACTCAATTTATCAAGTCCGCCTTTTCCAAGGTTTTCAGATTCCAGAAAAAGTAGGTGCTCAAATAAATGGGCAAAACCGGTACGGCCTTCTGTTTCCCTTGCCGAACCCACATGACTTGTAAGGGCCACGGCCACTACAGGA
>DATHWA010000459.1:0-19671 GCA_035461025.1 Gillisia sp.
ATTTTATATTACGGTGGTAATTGATTTTGGAAAGCGCCAGTGATTAAACCTAAAATAAAAAAAACCGGAACTATCGGCCCCGGTTTCTTTAAGTACTTTATAAAGCTAATTTTAATCCCTCCAAAACCTCATTTTATCCCCCGTTTCAATATTCCATTCAGCTACCTTGCCGGCGTTTACCTCCAGGATAAATTGAGCCGGGGCATTGGATGGGATAGGTGTTAAATCCATAGGAATCGCATTCTCGTGATAACTAACCACAATGCTGTCTTTGCTATAGAAAATTAGATCCAGGGGTATATGAGTGTTTTTCATATAAAAGCTGCGAGGCCCCTCCTGTGGGTAAACAAATAGCATTCCCTGGTCTTCCCCCAGTGACTCCCGGTACATTAAACCGGTTTCCCATTCATAAGGGGTGTCTGCTATTTCAATTTCAAGGGTTTTAATCACTTCTTCCTCCTTCATAAGCTCCATTTCCCCTTCGCGTTCAAAGGTGATCTCCGGAGTTTCAATAGAACTTTCCTTAGGCTCATCTGCACAGGAAAAAAATAGTCCCGTAACCATTAGAAAAACCAGCCATTTTGGATTTTTGAATATCATACTGCAGTATTTTTGGTTGGTCGGTACATAAAATAGAATCCGGCGATGATAAACGGAATGCTTAACCATTGTCCCGTATTAAGGGACATTACAATCTCACCCTCACTTTGTGGTTCTTTAAGAAACTCTATAAAGAACCTCACTGTCCAAAGGAGTACAAGAAACAGGCCGAACAGGTAACCAATTTTTTGCTTTTTATCTGTTTTCCAGTAAACAAACCAGAGTGCCAGGAACACCAGTGCGTAGCAAAATGCTTCATAAATCTGGGTAGGATGTCTTGGAAAATTTTCTCCAAGTTGCACAAATATTACCCCAAAATCGGTATTAGTCGGTTTCCCTATGATTTCTGAATTAATGAAATTTCCAATCCTTATAAACACACCTCCACTTGCTACAGGAATGACTATCCTGTCCAGGATCCAAAGTGTGGGTTTGGCAAGAACATTTTTTCTGTAAAGGTACATTGCCACAATGATCCCAATTGCTGCCCCATGGCTGGCAAGACCACGAAATCCCGTAAACTGAAATTCCGGTTCAAACTTTACCGGTAAAAAGATTTCCAGTAAATTATGCTGGAAGTAATCCCAGTCATAAAATATCACATGTCCCAGGCGGGCTCCTATTAATGTGGCAAGTACGGTGTAAATAAAAAGAGGATCCAGTTTCTCAATCGGGATTCCTTCTTTTACATAAATACTCTTCATAATATACCAGCCCAGTCCAAAGGCTATTAAAAACATCAAACTGTAATAATGGAGGGTAAAGAATCCCAGATCCAGCCCTTCTGAAGGATTCCAGACAATTGCATTGAATAGCATGTATGATTTTTTAAGTTGTGGTAGTAAAGATACATATTTGCATTGTTTTGCAACAAAACAATGATAAATAATGGGAGCTAAGGCACCGGGTCGTAACCCTTCCCACCCCAGGGATTGCAACTTGCGATCCTCTTAAGGCCCAGCCACCCGCCTTTAAAGAAGCCATATTTCTGCAACGCTATAAGTGTATATTGGGAACAAGTGGGGCTATACCTGCAAGTAGCCGGAGTTAAAGGCGAGATCACCTTTTGATAAAATTTTACCAGTAAAATAAAAGGATAGGCAAGCCAGGTTTTCAACATATCCTCGTCTTTAAATCTTTAGTCTATCGAGAAGGTGGTTCCTTCTTTTCCGTCTTTTAATTGGATTCCCAGCTCCAGCAGTTGATCTCTTATCTGGTCACTGGTAGCAAAATCTTTATTGTTTCTTGCTTCCGCTCTTAATTTTATCAGGAGCTCGACAGTTCCGGAAAGTTTAGCGGTACTATCCTCATTTACCGTGATGGTATCTACTAATCCAAGTACATCAAAAATAAAAGCCTGCATCGTTTCCTGCAGAATTTCTCTGTCTTCAGGCGTAAGTTTTTCCTCTCCTTCTTTCACTGCATTAATAAATTTTACAGCTTCAAAAAGAGTAGCAATAAGGATGGGGCTGTTAAAATCATCATTCATTGCATCGTAACAGCGTTGCTTCCAATTTTGAAGATCAAAAGTTGTGTTAGAAGAAAAGGGTAGGTTTTGAATATTTCTGAAAGCATCCATTAGCCGGTTAAAACCTTTTTCACTGGCAGACAAAGCTTCATCAGAAAAATCAAGGATACTTCGGTAATGTGCCTGAAGCATAAAAAATCTCGCTACAGTGGGATGATATGCCTTGCTTAGGACATCATTATCACCCGTAAAGATCTCTGCAGGTAAAATATTGTTGCCGGTACTTTTTGCCATTTTCTTACCATTAAGGGTAAGCATATTGGCGTGCATCCAGTAATTCACAGGATTTTTTCCTGTTGAGGCCTCACCTTGTGCAATCTCACATTCATGATGCGGAAATTTTAAATCCATTCCGCCCCCGTGTATGTCAAATTCCTCACCCAGGTATTTGGTGCTCATTACGGTGCACTCCAGGTGCCAGCCAGGAAAACCATCGCTCCAGGGAGAAGGCCATCTCATGATGTGCTGTGGTTCAGCTTTTTTCCATAAAGCGAAATCCTGCGGATTTTTCTTGTCGCTTTGTGCAGCAAGTTCGCGGGTATTGGCGATCATATCTTCTATAGCCCTTCCGCTTAACCTTCCGTAATGATGATCCTTATTAAATTTGAACACATCGAAATATACCGAGCCATTTACCTCATAGGCGAGACCTTTATCTATGATGGTTTTAATAGTCTCGATTTGTTCAACAATATGACCAGTAGCAGTAGGCTCTATGCTGGGAGAAAGGTTATTGAATTTTTGAAGGGTATTGTGAAAGTCTACAGTGTAACGTTGAACCACTTCCATAGGTTCAATTTGTTCCAGACGCGCTTTTTTAGCGATCCTGTCTTCCCCGGTTTCCGCATCATTTTCAAGGTGGCCGGCATCTGTGATATTACGCACATATCTCACCTTATATCCCAGGTGTTTCAGATATCTAAAAACAAGGTCAAAGGAGATAAAGGTCCGGCAGTTACCTAAGTGAACATTGCTATAAACAGTTGGTCCGCAAACATACATTCCAACATTTCCTTCAGTAAGTGGGGTAAAGATCTCTTTTTCCCCGGTCATTGAATTGTAAATTTTTAAGCTTTGCTCCTTATAAACCGCCATAAATTATTTAGATATATGTTCTTAATTAAAAAGTTGTATCGAGTTTAATGTAATCTAAAAACTCCCTTTTTACACCCGGGTCTTTAAAAGCACCACCAAATTCACTGGTCACGGTACTGCTTTCTATATCGCGTATGCCCCTGCTGTTTACACATAAATGCTTGGCATCTACAACACAGGCCACATCTTTTGTGCCCAAAGCTTTTTGTAGCTCCTGCACAATTTGCATAGTCATACGCTCCTGTACCTGGGGCCGTTTGGCAAAATAATCAACGATCCTGTTCATTTTGGATAATCCAATAACAGAACCATTTGAAATATAAGCAACATGAGCCCTACCTACGATTGGAAGCAGGTGATGTTCACAAGTAGAATATACCGTGATATTCTTCTCTACCAGCATTTCCCCATACTTGTATTTATTCTCAAATATAGAAGCTTTTGGTTTTCTTTGAGGATCAAGCCCAGCAAATATTTCCTTAACGAACATCTTTGCAACTCTCATAGGAGTGCCTCTAAGGCTGTCATCACTAAGATCCATTCCAAGAGTGTCCAGGATATGTTTTACATCCTCTGTTATTAGCGCGATCTTTTCTGTATCGCTAAGGTTAAAGGCATCTTTTTTTAATGGAGTTTCTGCACTGCCGGAGGCATGTGCGTCACCTAGTTCCTCTATTTCATTCTCAATGTGGTCTATCTTCATAGCACTTTTTTGTATTGTAGTCGTAATCTTTTCATTTGGCTTGCAAAGATACATATTTTCAGGCTGTTTCATGCATGTTAGGGAAATCTGCATATACTCCATAAAAGGAAATTCCTTAATTTGCAGGTAGTTCTTGTAGAATTATGAAAACCGGGCTCCATCTTTTGCTATTTCTTTTTATGATCTCCGGCCCCGGGCTCCTATTTGCGCAGGGTGACAGGTGTTCTTCTATTCAGCCTTTTTGCGCAGGGGATGAACAATTGGTATTTGAAAATTCCAATTTCACGAATAGTACCTTAACACAGGCCGAGGTAGGCCCATTCTATGACTGTCTGGATGATCAACCTTATCCGGCCTGGTTTTACCTGCAGGTACGGGACTCAGGTAATTTGGAGTTTCTTATTAGGCAATCTCAAAACCCGGACGGTTCAGGGATGCTTTATGATGTAGACTTTATAGTTTATGGGCCCTTTGATGCAGAGGACGATTACTGTAGTAACACTTCCCTTTCAGCAGGAAATGTGGTGGACTGTAGTTTTGATCCTGCTGCCATAGAAGAAATGAGGATCCCCAATGCTGTTGCCAATGAGATATATGTGGTACTTATTACAAATTACTCCACCCAACCTGGTTATATAAGTCTTCAGCAAACAAATTCGGCAGCCGGTGGTTCAACAGATTGTTCTATAGTGAGCAGCACCCTTGGGCCGGACCGGAATGTATGCGGGGAATCAACCTTCACCCTGGATGCCACCAATCCACAGGCAACATCTTATACCTGGTATTCCTATAATGAAACCACGGGGGCTTATGATCTTATTCCTAATGAAACCAGCCCCACGCTCACAGTTAGTGAAAGCGGAAACTATCAGGTGACCGTACGGAGTGATATCTTAGACTCAGAGTTTCAAGATGACGTCACCATTGAGTTTTTTGAATTACCGGAAGCCGGGGAGCCTTCAATTGTCTATGGTTGCATACAGGAGAACGAGGTTATATTTGACCTACAGGATACTTCCGCAGAACTCATTGGAGCTAATTCTGGCAATTTCTCTACCAGGTTTTATCCTTCTCAGGAAGCTTATGAAAACGGGCAACCGTTACCTGCCGGTCCTGTAGTTTTTATTTTAGATGAAAATCCATTTTTACTTGGGACGGTGGTGAATGACGATACCGGGTGTGAATCCCTGCCAAAAGAACTGCAACTCGATGTTTTCTCAATGCCAATGCTGGAGGTTCCGGAAATCACGGCACTCTGTCTGGATCTTAATGCTAATGTGATCAACTCTGTATTAATTGGGGAAGATCTTGGGGCGGGTTTCACCTATACCTGGAATATTCCAAATGATACAGATGGGGATGGGGAAGATGATCCCGTGTTGGAACTGGATGCTTTCCCTTCGCAGAACCCTGTTACTTTAACTATTACCCACACAGATTCCGGCTGTACCAGTTTTTACTCTACAGAGGTGCAGGTATTTGCTGCTCCCCGCGCGGTTACTGTGGAAGTTGAAGGCAATGATTTTGATGGGGGCTATCAGGTTACAGCGACGGCTACCCCCGGATTTGGAAATACAACTACCTATGAATATCGTCTCGATAATGGGGAATGGCAGGAAAATCCTGTTTTTAGAGGAGTTCCCGGGGGTACCCATACTGTTTCAGCCAGGGAAATAAATGGTTGTGGTATGGCCACGTCAAGACCTTTCCGGTTGTTTGGATATCCAAGGTTCTTTACTCCCAATAATGACGGTTACCATGACACATGGAATGTTGTGAATGATGGAGAAGGAGCGGTACAAAAGATCTTTATTTTTGACAGGTATGGAAAGCTTTTAAAAGAACTGAATCCCACCGGAGCAGGTTGGGATGGCACTTTTAACGGGAGGGCAATGCCGGAAGATGATTATTGGTTTTCTATAGAATACCGGGATGAAAGTAGTGGTGAATTACAGGTATTTAGAGGGCATTTCTCACTTCTGAGATAAAAAATCCGGACTTTCCGGGTTTAAAAAGTCTGTAGACCTTTTAAGAAAAGGGGGAAGGAAAGTCCGAAAGTTTTAAAATTATATTCCGAAGCTCAGGGACAGGATCACATTTGTGAAATCACGTTGTATTCCTGCACGGTCCGTAAGTCCAACCTGGTATAACTGCGGATTGTCTCTTCTCGAAGCTTTATCGTATGCTAGATCTATTTTTATGTTCCCAAAATTATAGCCTAAACCGGCAGAGTAACCTTCAAGATCTCCAAACGGGGAACTCTCTAAATAATAGTCTAAATAGGGACTTTCTTCAAATCTATATCCTCCTCGAAGGCTCCAGTTACTTATTCTGTATTCCCCACCGATTCTATAAGTAGATGCTGCTCTTAAATTATTGGCAATCATATCATTCTGGAACATAAATTCCGGATCCCCAACAGGGCGTAACTCTATACTACTGTAGTCCTTGTATGAGTAATCAAAACTTAAAAGTCCGTTAGATCCAAATAATACTGCAAGACTTCCGGTAAGTTTCCCGGGT
Organism: Gillisia sp.; assembly: GCA_035461025.1. Taxonomy (GTDB): domain Bacteria; phylum Bacteroidota; class Bacteroidia; order Flavobacteriales; family Flavobacteriaceae; genus Gillisia. The sequence goes on from DATHWA010000459.1 coordinate 6,450, forward strand.
GTTTTAAGATTATAATCGGGGTAGGCATTAATCACATTTGGATTTACTACTACGGTTTCATTAAATTCATTGCTGAAAGTTTCCAGTCTTTGTGATGTTCTTTCATTGATATTGTACCAGGTAGGAGTGTCATAAGTAACCCCAACACGAAAATTTTCACTTAAGCGCGCTATGGTTCCCAATTGTAAAGAGAAACCGCTACCGGTCGTGCTTAAATTATTTCCGAAGATCACCTCATTGGTTTCACTTCCGGGGTTTGAATTTCGCTCAGTTAATCTTGTGGTCCTGTCATAATTAAGGAAATGCGCATTTAAGTTTGCCCCCAGGTAAAGAAAGTCCTGAAATTCTGATGCAAAGTTAAAGGTGAATTTTCCGTTTAAACCCGTAGCTGCATAGTTATAGCTCTGGTCAAAGCTACCCTGGCCAATTGTTGAAATGTAGTTTGTATTATCAAGGTCTGGAGATTCAGGATCTAATATATAGCCCTGGTAGCCCAAAAATGCCTGTTGCGCCCCAAATCCTTCATTTTCTCCAAGAAATAAGTAAAGATCTGTTATGGTTTCATCATCAATAGTTTCTAATAGCTCAAGTGGTACTCCATTGGCATAACCCAGGAAATATCTGTCTATGGAAGTGGAGCCAATACCTCTTGCGAGAAAATTGTCATCAAAGTTGTTGGTTTGAGCATAGTTAACTCCAATGGTAAATTTGCTAAACCTGTTGTCCGGATTAGTACTGTTAAACACTAATACAGCCCCGGCCTGTTCAAAATTCACATCAGAGTTCCTGTTTGTGTTAAAACCGTTGAAGTAGGAAGTAGAATTCCTGCGGTCATTATAATTAAGGGTTACAGTAGAATAACTGTTGAGAAAGACAGCAGATCCTGCAGGGTTCATTGTCATCGCAGAAACATCCCCGCCCAGAGCTCCAAATGCTCCACTCATTGCCCGGAAACGGGCTGTACCGGAGAGGCTTTCTGTAGAATACCTTAACGCATCTGTTATATCCTGTGCTTGAGAAAAGGCCATACCCATGAGGGCAATGGCCGTTATATAAAATCTTTTCATCGAATCTTTTTTGGAAATTAGATATTAGTTACCTCTGCCACGGCTGGACCCGCCTCCTGAAGATCTTGTTCCTCCAGATGATCTTCCACCACCACCGGAACTTCTTACAGTACCGGAACTTCTTGTAGCAGGACTGCTCCGCACGGTATTGCTTCTGGTTTGTGCAGGCCTGGAGTATGTATTGTTACCCCGGGTACTTCTACCGTCATAAACACGAGACCTGTTTGAGGTGTTATAATTCGTGTTACTCCTGTTATATTCCCTTGAGACTGCTCTCCTGGTAACTCCATAGTTATCATTGCTGCCTCTAAGGTTTCTTATACTTCTGGAATAACTCGTAGACCTGCCTCTGGAATCCAGGGTTGCGGCATTTCGTACGGCAGAGCTGCTACTTCTGTTCCTGTTTTGGTAATAGGAAGCTGCATCTCTGCGTCCTGTATTATAGGCTACATTTTGTCTAAAACTATTGTATCTGTTTCCATAATGGTTATATGGGTTATACCAGCCACCTCCGTGAAAGAACGGGTGACCACCAAATCCATACATTCCAAATCCCATGCCCCATCCGTGGCCCCAGAATCCTCTACCCATTCCAAATCCAAATCCGTGCATTCCGCCCCAGCGAGGTCCCCAGGGTCCCCAACGTCCTGGTCCCCAAAAAGGTCCCCATATACTTGGACCATAAAATGGATCCAGGCCATATAGGCCTCCGCCCCAAAAAGGGTCCCACATTCCCATTCCCCAGCCACCATAAAATCCGGTGTTATATATATTTATAGCATAAGAATCAGGGTCTTCTCCCCAGGGTGCATTCGCGCGATACCCTTGTACCTGGGCTCCCGCTTCATATTGACCCTGCGAGCTGTAGGATTCAACATCTGTGAATATCATATCATCTGCAAGAACATCCCCGTAAAGGGCCGCTTCTTCTGCAAATAAGTTCTTATAGTAACCGCCACTGCTATTATCTTGGGTTGCATATTGCTGCCTTTCGTTACCGCGTTGGGTTGTACGATTTGTCTCCCCATATATTCCGTCTTCATAACCAGAATACTGGTAAGAGCTACAAGATGCCAACAAAAGAAAAGACACAGGAGCTAGAAACAATAATAAATCTCTTTTGGTAGTTTTATAAAGTGCCATTAGCTGTGTATTTTATTGTTGAACAATACAAAAATAGTTAGTTTTGCGCTAACTAGTTGTACCTTTAACAAAGACACAACGTTTAGAATTTCACAACATTTGTGCCAAATAAAAAATATGGGTAAAAAATTAACTGCGCGTAAAGAAGACTATTCCAAATGGTATAATGAATTGGTTGTCAATGCAGATCTTGCTGAAAATTCAGCCGTAAGAGGTTGTATGGTGATTAAGCCTTATGGATATGCAATATGGGAGAAAATGCAGGCTGAACTGGATAGAATGTTTAAAGAATCCGGCCATCAAAACGCCTATTTCCCCTTATTTGTTCCAAAAAGCCTTTTCGAAGCAGAAGAGAAAAATGCTGAAGGTTTTGCAAAGGAATGTGCGGTAGTAACTCATTACAGGCTAAAGACAGATCCAAACGATAGTTCAAAATTAATAGTAGATCCTGAAGCTAAGCTGGAAGAGGAGCTTATTGTACGCCCTACTTCTGAAGCTATTATCTGGAACACCTATAAAGGCTGGGTTCAGTCTTACCGGGACCTGCCAATACTAATTAACCAGTGGGCCAATGTGGTGCGATGGGAAATGAGAACAAGGTTGTTCCTAAGGACTGCTGAATTTCTTTGGCAGGAAGGTCATACGGCACACGCGACCAAGGCCGAAGCAATAGCTGAGGCAGAGCTTATGAATAATATTTATGCCGAATTTGCTGAGAATTTTATGGCAATTCCGGTTATAAAAGGAACCAAAAGTGAAAACGAACGGTTTGCCGGGGCTGTAGAGACCTATTGTATAGAAGCACTTATGCAGGATGGGAAGGCGCTGCAGGCGGGCACATCTCATTTTCTGGGACAAAATTTTGCCAAAGCCTTTGATGTAAAGTTTGCTTCAAAAGAGGGTAATCTGGAATATGTATGGGCTACTTCCTGGGGTGTATCTACAAGGTTAGTTGGAGCTCTTATCATGACTCATAGTGATGATCACGGTTTGGTTTTACCTCCTTCCCTTGCTCCAATCCAGGTAGTAATCGTTCCTATATATAAAGGAGAGGAACAACTGGCTCAAATTTCGGAAGTGGCGAATGATATTGCTTCTAAATTACGTGCAGCAGGAGTTTCAGTGAAATATGACGACAGGGATACTCAAAAGCCGGGATGGAAATTTGCTCAATATGAATTACAGGGTGTGCCGGTTCGTTTGGCTATTGGTCCAAAGGACCTTGAGAAAGGGAACGTGGAGCTCGCACGAAGAGATACGCTTACAAAAGAGGTGGTTGCGCAGGCAGATGTCGTTGCGAAAGTTACGGGGCTTATGACAACTATCCAGGAGGAACTCTTCGCTAAAGCGAAAAATTTCCGTGATGATAATATTACTGCTGTAGATACCTTTGAAGAGTTTAAGGAAGTTTTAAAGACCAAAGGCGGCTTTATCTCTGCTCACTGGGATGGCACTTCTGAAACAGAAAAGGCGATCAAGGACAGAACAAAAGCTACTATTAGATTAATCCCAATAGAGGGAGAGAAGGAAGCAGGGAAATGTATTTTTACAGGGAATCCTTCATCCCAAAGAGTGCTGTTTGCCAAAGCTTACTAAGAGATAAAATTATTTTAATGATTTTGAGTGCAATTTGTCTTTGCAACCTCAAAAAAGTTCTTATTTTTGTGGCCCGGAAACGGGGTTGAACAAAGGTCTGGAATTTTAATTCCATTATTTTTAGAAAATTTTTGTTCAACATTTGTGGCATTCAAAAATAGTTGTATTTTTGCATCCGCATTTAAAACAAAGAATGGTCCGTTCGTCTAGGGGTTAGGACGCCAGGTTTTCATCCTGGTAACAGGGGTTCGATTCCCCTACGGACTACGAAAGGCAACTAAGTTGCAATGTTCTGTGTAAAAGCAGGAATGTCTACCGCGAGGTAGGCTCCTTTTTGAAATGATAATGGTCCGTTCGTCTAGGGGTTAGGACGCCAGGTTTTCATCCTGGTAACAGGGGTTCGATTCCCCTACGGACTACAATAAAAAATTAATTTAATAGTATTTGTAATGGCAAATCATAAGTCGGCGTTAAAGAGAATTCGTAGTAATGAGACAAAGCGTCTTAGAAATCGTTACCAGCATAAAACTACCAGAAACGCTATTAAAAGGTTACGTGAAGCTGATAAGAAGGAAGCAGAGACCTTGTATCCATCTATAGTATCTATGATAGACAAGTTGGCTAAGAAAAATATTATTCACGACAACAAAGCATCAAACTTAAAGTCTAAGCTAGCTAAACACGTAGCTGCACTTTAAGAAAAACAGTGTTCAATTATATTTAGAACTGTTGAAGGCATCTGCTTTCAACAGTTTTTTTGTTGGTATAAATTAAGAACGGAGCTTTGATAAAATTTTACCAATAAAATGAATTTTCGCGGAAGCGAGAGTGTTTTGGATTACGCGGATTTTAGCGGATTTCGCGGAAGAGATTGGAAATTACTTCAGAAATACTCAATTGAGGGTTAATCCGATGCCTGATAAATTTTATTTGTCATTTGGCATCCCTGGATCTCGAGGATCTCTATGGGTTTTCGCGAAATAAGAGGCACCCCTCCTTTTTTCAAGGGGGGGGTGGACGCTTTAGCGGACGGGGTGGTGGCGTGGAAAAATAGATTAGTATCTCTGTGCGTTCCCGCCCAGATCCTTAAATTATACTCCTTAGCAACCCTTGTCTTCCTTTCCCAATAGGAAGCGAGTTGAATTAGTCTTTCTAAGAAAACCTCACAGGTTGAAAAAACCTGTGAGGTTTGTTCCAATTGAATTGGGATTTAAGATTATAGTAGTTTCCTGGAAGTGGCTGCGGAAGTAGAACCGAATGTGTGGATTTCAGGATGTCCTGAAAATGGTTTTAGTGCTTTCAACTGGTCCTTCCCATTGCATCGGCGGGTTAGATTCTTCACTTCATTGAAAGTGCCAGGGTGGGTGAAATGTGATTTACTTAGTCTAGACTCTAGACTCTAAGATTAGATTAAAGACTCCCAACCTAAAAAATCTTGTCTCTTGGTTCTTGTCTCTTGCTTCTTCAGAAACTACTCTCCCGTAAACTGTGAATTAATCCCGTCTATATACTCCAGTACTTCTTCCTGTCCCACCCCGCTCTCTGCAGAGGTGATAAAATACTGCGGCATTTCCAGCCAGGTTTCCAGCATTTTTGCTTTGTAGTGTTCTACGTTCCTCTCCAGCGCTTTCGGCTTTAGCTTATCTGCTTTGGTGAAAATTATGCAGAAGGGTATTTCATGCTCGCCCAGCCATTCCATGAATTCCAGATCTATTGCCTGGGGTTCGTGCCTGCTGTCAATAAGTACAAAAGCGCAAAGCATTTGCCTTCGGTGCTCAAAGTATTGCGTGATAAATTTTTGGAAAGTTTTCTTTATGCTTTTTGATACCCTGGCATAACCATAGCCGGGGAGATCTACAAGATGCCATTCCTTATTTATAAGAAAGTGGTTTATGAGCTGTGTCTTTCCCGGCCGGCCGGATGTTTTTGCAAGGCTTTTACGCCCTGTTAGCATATTGATAAGGGAAGATTTTCCTACGTTACTTCTGCCAATGAAAGCATATTCGGGTAGGCTGCTGTCCGGGCATTTTTCAACATCACTGTTGCTAATAATGAATTCCGCAGATTTTATCTTCATGTGTATTTTCTAGAAATTCCTCTTTTGCAGCCATTTGTAGAAGACCTCGTTAAATTCATCCGGGTGCTCCATCATGGCGGCATGGCCACACTTGTCAATCCAGTAAAGATCTGAATCCGGTAGCAATCTGTCAAAATCTTCAGCTACTTCAGGAGGAGTTACATTGTCATTCTTGCCCCAGATTATACAGGTGGGAGTGTGCATTTTTGGAAGGTCTTTGGCCATGTTGTGACGTATGGCACTTTTTGCAATCGCAAGGGTCTTGATCAATTTATTTCGATCACTTACAGTAACATAAACTTCATCTACTATTTCCTTGGTTGCTACCGCGGGATCGTAAAAAACGTTTTGGGCTTTTTTCTTGATGAATTCATAGTCACCGCGACGGGGATAACTCTCTCCCATAGCATTTTCGTACAATCCGGAACTTCCGGTGATCACCAATCCTTTTACGATTTCAGGATACATTTTTGTGGCCAGAAGAGCAATATGTCCTCCAAGGGAGTTTCCCAGTAAGATCACCTCTTTATAGCCTTTGTAGTCAACAAAATCTTTGAGGTATTTCGCAAATGTTTGTACGCTTGTTTTTAAAAGGGACATGGTATAAAGGGGTAGCTCCGGAATAACAATTTTATAGCCCTTTGGAGGGAAAAAATCTACCACTCCGTCAAAATTGCTCAATCCACCCATTAGCCCATGCAAAATAACGATTGGAGTGCCTTCACCTTCTTCCAAATAGGTAAAATCTCCGTCTTGCTGTAAATTATTCTTCATTTATGGCCTTTGCAGTTTGCAATCGCAAATATAGCGATTTCAGTACAAGTATAAGCATTTTTAGGAAATACACTGCTCAATTGTTTAAAGCTTTTATTAATAAAACCCTCTAAAAAAAGGCTTAAAATTCATCAAATTTTACCTCTTTTAGCAAGGTCCTGAATTCCACAGAAGTAGCGCTATTAACTAGTCTTTCAGCAGAATACGGGGAGAAACTTATCAACAAAGTGGTAAAAAGTGGTAAATTGTGGTAATAATTTCAATATATTTGAAACTATAAACAAAGTAGTGGTAAATCTCATTGGGACATACGAATGTAAAGTAGATGCTAAGGGCCGGTTAATGGTTCCTTCGGTATTGAAAAAGCAGTTGTCGCCCATGCTTCAGGAGGGGTTTGTGTTGAAAAGAGCAGTGTTTAGCAAGTGTCTCGAACTTTATCCCATGAAAGAATGGGATAGGTTAATGGCAAAGGTAAATGGCCTTAACCGCTTCAAAAAGAAAAATATTGACTTTATAAGAACCTTTACGGCCGGCGTAAAAATGGTCGAGGTAGATGCCAATGGCAGATTGTTAATCCCGAAGGATCTTATGGTTTTTGCCGGGATTGATAAAGAGATTGTACTAAACTCTGCTATCAACATAGTGGAAATTTGGGATAAAGATAAATACGAGAATGCCATTGAATCTTCTGTAGAAGGGTTTGGAGACCTGGCGGAAGAGGTAATGGGAAATGACGATTTTGATGGAATATCATAACCCGGTCTTATTGAAGGAATCTGTAGATGGTTTGAATATCAAACCGGACGGGGTGTACGTGGATGTCACTTTTGGTGGTGGCGGGCATTCCCGGGAGATCCTTTCCAGGCTTGGCGAAAAAGGCCGGCTTCTGGCATTTGATCAGGATGTGGATGCACTTGCAAATAAAATTGATGATCCAAGATTTACGCTAATTAATGAAAATTTCAGGTTCATAAAAAGGTTCTTGCGGTTTCACGGGGTGAAGGAGGTAGATGGGATCCTTGGGGATTTCGGAGTTTCCTCGCATCAATTCAATGTGGCTGAGAGAGGTTTTTCTACCAGGTTTGAAGCAAAACTTGATATGAGAATGAATCAGAAAAGCGCTCTCAGTGCTTATGAAGTGATCAATGAGTATGACGAGGAGCAGTTGAGAAAGTTGTTTTATGAATATGCCGATCTCAAAAATGCACCCAGGCTGGCTTCAGAAATTGTAAAAGCAAGAAAAGAGGCACCAATAGAAAGCAGTGAAAAGCTGAATGAGATCTTACGGCCATTCCTTTTTAAGGAGAAGGAGCATAAGATCCTGGCGCAGATCTACCAGGCTATCCGGATTGAAGTTAATCAGGAGATTGAAGCTTTAAAGGAATTTTTATTGCAAACAGAGGAGTTGCTCAAAAAGAACGGCAGGTTAAGTCTTATCTCTTATCACTCTTTAGAGGACAGGCTCGTGAAGCGTTACATACGCAGCGGACTTTTTGAGGGGGAGCCTGAAAAGGATTTCTTCGGAAATATTTCGGTTCCATTTAAAAAGGTGAAAGGATTGATAGTTCCAACTGCTGAAGAGATCAAACAAAACAGCAGAGCTCGAAGTGCCAAATTGAGAATTGCGAAAAAATTATAATAGTGACCTTCTGAATCTTAGCCGATTCAGCAAAATATAAAAATGAGCAAGGGTTTTCATAACATATTAAAGGCGAAGTTTCTTATAAGCAGCGATGCGGTACAGAACTGGCGTTTTATAGTTTTTTGTACCCTGCTCGCAATTGTGATGATTGCCTCATCTCATAGTGCAGAGCGTAAGGTTCATAGTATTGCAAGCCTTAACCATGAGGTTAGGGAATTGAAAAATGAGTTTGTTGATGTGCGATCTGCCTTGATGAAACTAAAAATGGAATCTACCCTAACCGGGAAAATGAAAGGAAGAGGTATAGCCCCATCTGAAACTCCTCCTCATAAAATAAAGATAAAAGTAAAAAATTAACCTACTGTGGCAACTACAGAGAAACACATACTTAACCGTCTTTACATTATCGCAGGATGCATGTTCATCTTTGCGGTTGCGGTTATTGTGCAGTTGCTTAATATCCAAATTGTAGAAGGGGATAAGTATAATCAGCTAGCAGAGGAGCGTTCTTACCGCAACTTTACCATTCCTGCAAACCGTGGGAATTTATATGACACCAATGGAAATCTTTTGGCTACTTCAATTTCCAAGTATGATATAAGGTTTGACGCCGTTACGGTAACCGACAAGAATTTTGAAGAAAATATCACGGGTCTTTCCGCAGAATTATCCAAAATGCTGGGGCAAAGTCCGGCGCATTGGTCTCAAAAGTTGCGTACGGCAAGAGTGAACAAGCATAGGTATTTGCTTATTACACGCAACTTAGGATATTCAGATTATATTAAAATGAAAAATTTCCCAATGTTCAATCTTGGAACATATAAAGGGGGAATGATCGTGGAGCAGCGCACTGTAAGGGAGCATCCTCTTGGTGCGATGGCTGCAAGGACGGTAGGATATGAAAGGCAGGATGACCAGGGATACTACACCCGGGTTGGTCTGGAAGGAGCATTTGGTCCTTTCCTGGAAGGAACAGATGGGCACCGCCTGAAGCAAAAAATAGCTAAGGGACAATGGAAGCCTATAAGTGATAATAATGAAGTGGAGCCAAAAGACGGCTATGACGTAATTTCCACTATAGATGTGAATATCCAGGATATTGCACATCACGCACTTCTGGCACAATTAGAAAAATACGAAGCAGACCATGGGACTGTGGTGGTAATGGAAACTAAAACAGGAGAAATTAAAGCTATTTCCAATCTTGGCCGAACCTCCAAAGGAGCATACTACGAAAAGCTGAATTATGCCGTTGGAGAAACCCACGAACCGGGTTCCACCTTTAAGCTTATGGCAATGATGGTTGCCCTTGAAGATAAAGTGATTGACACCAGTACTGTGGTAGATACAGAAAACGGGATCATGACCATAAGACGTAATTACGTCCGGGATTCTAAAAGGGGAGGTTATGGAAAGATCTCTGCAGGCCGTGCATTTGAAGTTTCTTCAAATGTGGGGATCGTGAAACTTATTTATGATAACTATAAGGATAACCCGCAAAAATTTATTGACGGTCTTAATAGAATGAACCTTAATGAACCTCTTGGCCTTTCTATAAAAGGAGAAGGGGACCCTTATATTCCAACCCCGGGTGACAAGACATGGAGTGCGCTGTCGCTGCCGTGGATGGCTTATGGTTATGGAAGTATACAGATCACCCCTTTACAAACACTAACATTTTACAATGCAGTGGCAAACGGTGGGGAAATGGTGAAGCCACGTTTTATAAAAGAGATCAAAGAGTGGGATAAAACAATAGTAAAGAACGAACTCACTGTGATAAACCCTGCTATTGCATCTCCCGAAACTATTTCCAAGGTGCAGGAAATGCTGAAAAATGTTGTGGAGAAAGGAACGGCTAAGAGCCTATACTCTCCTAATTTTTCAATGGCCGGAAAAACGGGAACAGCACAAACAGAATATTGGATGGCCGACTGGCAATCAAACCGAAGATACATTTCCTCTTTCGTGGGATATTTTCCTGCGGAGGATCCAAAGTATACCAGCATAGTTATAATTCATAAACCTAAGGTAAGCACAGGATACTATGGGGCAGATGTTTCCGGTCCCGTATTTAAGCGTATTGCTCAAAAAATATATACAGACACACCTGTAGAGGATGAAATTGAATCCCTGGATATCGAGAATGAGATCATTTCACAGGATTTTGAAAAATATTACACCACTTCACAGGATGAAAAGAGATTAATGCCTGATGTTAAGGGGATGCCTGTGATGGATGCAATGTCTATTCTGGAGAACCTTGGTCTGGATGTACAGGTTAACGGAAACGGGTATGTGAAGGACCAGTCTATTGCACCCGGAGAAAAAATTACACTTAAACAAAAAGTAGCACTTAAATTAAGTTGAAAAGTTTAAAGGACATATTATATAAAGTACCTATGGAGGCTGTAGCGGGAAGTACCGCTGTGACCATCAATGAAATTCATTTTGACTCACGTAGAGTGCAGCTTAATGATGTTTTTGTAGCGGTGAGAGGTACCGTGACAGATGGTCATGAGTATATCACTACCGCAGTAAACAATGGTGCTTTGGCTGTAATATGTGAAGAATTGCCGGAAAATATCGTAAACGGGGTGACCTACGTACAGGTTGAAAATTCCCAGACGGCGCTGGCCTTTATGGCTGCCAATTATTACGATAATCCATCTGGAAATTTACAATTGGTTGGAGTTACCGGGACAAACGGTAAAACCACTATTGCTACTTTGTTGTATAACCTATTTTCTAAAGCCGGTTATAAGGTGGGATTATTGTCAACCGTAAAGGTAATGGTTGCAGAAAAGGAATACCCTGCCACTCATACCACTCCGGATTCTCTTACCATTAATTCCTATTTGCAAAAGATGAATATGGAAGGGGTGGAATTTTGTTTTATGGAAGTGAGCTCTCACGGGATAGCTCAAAAAAGAACTGCAGCATTGCAATTTGCCGGTGGGATCTTTACAAATCTTTCTCATGAACACTTGGATTACCATAAAAGCTTTGCAGAATACAGGGATGTGAAAAAGGCTTTTTTTGATGAATTGCCTGCTTCTGCCTTTGCTCTAACAAATAACGACGATAAGAACGGTCCTGTGATGGTTCAGAATACAAGGGCTAAAAAATATACCTACGCCTTAAAATCCTTTGCCGATTATAACGCGCAAATTCTGGAAAACCAGTTCAGCGGTTTGCTTTTAAAGGTTAATGGCCACGAAGTGTGGTCCAAACTTATAGGGAATTTTAATGCTTATAACATTCTTGCAATATATGCTACCGGAGAATTACTCGGTCTTGAAACCCAGGAGAACCTTCGTATCATAAGTGAATTGGAATCTGTAAGCGGGCGCTTTCAATATGTGGTTACTCCTCAAAAGGTAACTGCAATTGTGGATTACGCCCACACCCCCGATGCCTTAAAGAATGTATTGGAAACCATCAATGCAATTAGGACTAAAAATGAAGAATTGATTACAGTGGTAGGTTGCGGCGGTGACAGGGACAGGACAAAAAGGCCTGTGATGGGCAACATAGCCTCTGCCTTAAGCACAAAAGTGATCTTCACCAGTGATAATCCAAGAACAGAGGATCCGGATAAGATCATTGAGGAAGTTGAACAAGGTGTGGAGCCTCAAAATTTTAAAAAGACAATGGCTGTAGTTAATAGAAAACAGGCCATAAAGGCTGCCTGCCAGATGGCAAAGCCTAATGATATCATATTAATTGCCGGAAAGGGACATGAGACCTACCAGGAAATTAATGGCAAGCGAACAGATTTTGACGATTTCAAGATCGTAAATGAATTTTTAACCCAATTGGAAAAATAACCGTCCCCGGTAGGGATGCTGTAAGGAAGTTATGTTATACTATTTATTCAATTTTCTCGATGAATACTATGATATCCCCGGAGCGGGATTGTTTGAGTTTATCTCATTCCGCTCTGCCATGGCTATCATTTTGTCTTTGGGAATTTCTACCATCTACGGGAAAAAGATCATCAACTACCTCCTGAAGAAACAGGTAGGCGAAAGTGTTCGTGACCTGGGGTTAAAAGGACAGAGTGAGAAAGCAGGAACTCCTACTATGGGGGGATTAATAATTATCATTTCAACGCTCATCCCGGTTCTGTTATTTGCAAAGCTGGATAATATCTATGTGATCTTACTTATAGTAACCACTTTATGGATGGGGGCAATTGGTTTTGTAGATGATTATATCAAAACCTTTAAAAAAGATAAGGAAGGCCTTAGCGGAAAGTTCAAGGTTATAGGTCAGGTTGGTCTGGGAATTATAATAGGATCTACGATGTATTTCCATCCCGGGATCACTGTGAAAGAAGACACTAATGTTCCTGCACTAAGAAGTACTGAATTTGTAGAGCAGGCCCAGGAAGCTTCCAGTGCTGCAGGCCCTGGTGAAAAGAGCACTACAACTACAATTCCTTTTGTTAAGAATAACGAATTTGATTACGCCAGCCTTATCACCTGGATCAATCCAAATCTGGCTAATTACGCCTGGTTAATATTTATTCCAATCGTGATCTTTATTGTGACCGCTGTATCCAACGGCGCTAATCTCACCGATGGGATAGACGGCCTCGCAGCAGGGTCATCGGCTATTATAGTATTGACTCTAGGAATATTTGCCTGGGTATCGGGTAACATCATATTTTCAGATTATCTCAATATCATGTATATCCCCAGTTCGGGGGAAATGACAATTTTTATTACCGCTTTTGCCGGGTCCCTGGTGGGGTTCCTTTGGTACAACACCTATCCTGCCCAGGTTTTTATGGGTGATACAGGAAGTCTTACCATTGGAGGTATAATCGCAGTACTCGCAATAGCAACCAGAAAGGAATTACTGATCCCTATTCTATGCGGAATTTTCCTTATCGAGAACCTATCTGTAGTGATGCAG
>DATHWA010000460.1:0-3446 GCA_035461025.1 Gillisia sp.
AAAGCGGGCACCAGGATAGACCATATCCAGGATGCCTTTTTAGCGTTTGAATAATTATTTTATTTTTTTAGTTAATCCTGAATCAAAAAAGCCGAACCCCCTTTGAAATGCCCTACAAATTTGTCCCCTTTAAGCGTTGTATGTTCGCCCTGGCTGTGTTTTTATGCGTCTCCAACACTGGGATTTCACAGGATAAAAATATTGAAAATGATACCATTAAGCTATACCAGGAAATAGAGGAATTTTCAGAAAAGACCAAACTTACCCGGTTTCTCCATAAAATGGTTTTTCGGCCAACGAAACATACTTCACGCCCAGGAATTATAAGACAGAAAAAAATCAATTTTAGACCCTACCAGGGAAAAATTATAAGGAACATCATAATTGAGAATTTGGATCCTTTTGGGTATTCTATTACTGATACAATTGCCGGGCCGGGTAACTGGGTTGAAAGAACAGGGAACAAGCTACACATTCGAACCAATAAATGGACAATTAGAGACCTTCTTCTCATTGATGAGAACAAACCCCTGGATAGTCTCCGGGTTAGGGAATCTGAACGATTGATTAGGCGGCAAACATATATTCGAAGTGCCCAGATAAGCGCATCGCCTGTACAAAATGAAGCGGGGATAGAAACAGATTCTGTAGACGTGAGGGTGAGGGTCCTGGATTCCTGGAGTATTATCCCGGAGGCTTCATTTTCCACTTCCCGCACCAGGGTGGGGTTAAGAGAACGCAATTTTTTTGGTACAGGCCACGATCTAAGGACCCTTTTTACCAGGCATTTTGACCTGGGCGAGAATGCCTATGATGTGCGCTACACGATTAGGAATTTCAAGAACACCTACATAGGCGCTACTGTTGGCTATAGTTCTTACCTGGATAATTCATTTTATAAAGGCGCCAATATAGAAAGGATTTTCTACTCTCCTTTTACCAGGTGGGCAGGAGGGGTTTATGTAGACCAGCAATTAAGGAAGGATTCTCTCACTATAGATGGAAAGGAATTTCACCCTGAGCGGCTAAGGTATGATACCTACGACCTATGGGCGGGGCATTCATTTCAAATATTTAAAGGCTCCACAGAAAATGACAGGACTACAAATCTCATAACCTCTGCCAGGATGCTTAGAGTTGATTTTAAAGAAGAACCTGTAACCACGATGGATCCGGATAGGTTCTATTCCAGTGAAACTTTGTTAATGGGGAGTATTGGGATTGAATCAATGCAGTTTGAACAGGACCAATATATTTTTAATTACGGGATCATTGAGGATGTCCCCGTAGGAACAGTGTATGGAATAACCGGCGGGATACAAAGGAAAAATCAGAGGGACCGCCTTTACTTGGGTGGAAGGGTAGCTTATGGCAATTATTTTAATTGGGGTTTTCTAAGCACCAATATCGAAGCCGGAACCTTTCTTAATAATAAAACTGCAGAACAAACCACTCTTGCTTTTCAGGCCAATTATTTTACTAATTTAATAAGCATTGGCCCATTTTGGAAAATGCGACAGTTTGTAAAACCGCAGGTGGTATGGGGCAATAAACGCTCTAATACCATAGGTGACCGGATTACACTAAATGAGCACGGGAGCATCCTTGGAATCTACGGGGCAGATTTCCATGACTTTAATGATATGGGAATTCCGGGATTTCGGGGCAGGATATATGGGACCCAAAAATTTCTTCTCACCCTGCAAACCCAGTTTTATTCTCCCTGGAATCTCTGGGGTTTTAGACTGAATCCATTTATAAATTATACCGTGGCTGTCCTTGGAGATGAAAACATGAGGATCACCAAAAGCAAGGTCTATAACTCGATTGGCACCGGATTTATAATAAGTAATGATTACCTGGTTTTTGACACCTTCCAGGTCTCCTTTGCCTATTATCCACAAATGCCGGGATACGGCAACAACATTTTTAGAGCTAATGCCTACAATACTGCCGACTTTGGTTTCCAGGATTTTGAGTTTGGGAAACCGAGGACGGTTTTGTATCAGTAATCGTGAATCAATTCCTGGGCTGGTCGCTCTGCACTCAATTACCTAAGAAGAAAGAATGGAAGATGGGATTTTGAATAGCTTTCAGCGGTTTTTAAATACTCGAAACAAAGTTAAAACCTCATCATTATTAAGGAACAAACCTGAAAGTCATATTTTTTCATTTACCGTAATGATAGCGACAAGCTGCAATAAGTATTTCTTCATTTTCGTATTTATAGACTAACCGATGTTCAGATGTTATCCGTCTTGACCAATAACCTTGTAAATCGCCTTTTAAAGCTTCAGGCTTACCTATACCTTCAAACGGTGTCCGAATACAGCTTTTTAGGAGTTCGTTGATCCTTTTCACAATTTTTTTATCGGTTCTCTGCCAGTATAAATAATCATCCCAGGATGAAGTGGACCAGGTTAAAACCATTACTCAATAAGATCTTTTTGGATACCCTTGCCGTCTTCCAGTTCATTAATGGAATTAATTAAAATATCCCTGTTTTTTCCGGTTAGTAAATAGGTTGTTTCTTTTAAAGAATTATACTCCTCCAAAGAGATCAATACCAGATCTTTCCCATTTTTGCGCTTAATAATGATCTCGCTTACGTCATTAACAACTTTATCAAACCAATACTTTAGATTAGCACGAAATTCTGAATAATTTACTGTTTCCATACAGGCAAAGATAATAATTAGTACGCAAACAAGTACTTAATTTTTAACTCAACTATTCTTTTCTTCTTTTTTAAGAACGAGAAGGCCATTCCCCCTTCGGGGGCTAATTGCTCCTTTGGTTGCGAAGAAACATTTAACGGCTCCAAACCTTCAACGCCTTCTCAACAGAAGTTATCTTTTCAAAGGTTAACGCTCAAAATTATTTCTGCTGCTTTTTAAGCTTGGCCCCTCCGCATTCTATGCAGAGTTTTATTAAATTCAACAAATAATATAACAGAACACAAATTGGAACCCGCAAGATTAATAGAATATAATGAGTGCGGATTTTTTTAATCTAAAATCACTCTCACAATAACAAATATTATAACAACCGGTATTAATTTGTTGAAACATCAAATAACAGATGATAAAACCTTTATTACTTCTTTTAATGACGATTCATATGCCTTTAACCATTTTCGCACAGGTTAATATGGAGCAGGAGAAAATTTTAAAAGATGGACCGTTAAAAGCAGCTTTGATTGATCATATTACTTCCCGGGACCAGGAGAGAAGTGATATGGGCTATTTTGAAATCGAACAAATCTATTATAATCTAAACACAGCGGGTGAAGAAATAAAAGAAAAATATATTATAAAAAAACAGAATTACCCTCCTAATATATCATCTGCGAGGTTTCCGATTTCTTATGGCTATCTCCAGGACCAAATGTTGCTATTTTATTTTCCCCGGTTACCTTTTCAAGATCAAAGTATGGAAAATAGAAA
>DATHWA010000461.1:0-7811 GCA_035461025.1 Gillisia sp.
TCGAACTGGTGGAAGCAACAAAGCCTGAAGCTGTGTTGGATATTGCGACAGGAACAGGGGACCTTGCCATAAGCCTTGCCGATACCACGGCAAAAAGGATAGTAGGCCTGGATATTTCTGAAGGAATGCTTGCAGTTGGACGAAAGAAGATAGCCGCTAAAAATCTTTCAGAAAAAATTGAGATGGTCCAGGCAGATAGTGAAGCATTGCCGTTTGAAGACAACTCTTTTGATGCTATTACCGTTGCTTTCGGGGTTCGTAATTTTGAACATCTGGAAAAAGGACTATCTGAAATCTTTAGGGTGTTAAAGCCTAACGGAATTTTTGTTGTCCTGGAAACATCTGTACCTACCAAATTCCCATTCCGCCAGGGTTATTATTTCCACACTAAGGTGTTGCTGCCCGTAATAGGAAAGCTTTTTTCCAGCGACAAGGTCGCATACTCTTATCTAAGTGAAAGTGCTGCCTCGTTTCCTTATGGAGATAAGTTCAACAATATTTTAAGGAAAATTGGGTTTATTAATGTGGAGGATAAACCTCAAACTTTTGGTGTAGCTACCATTTATACAGCTTCTAAAGAATAGTATGAAAAAATATTTTGTCCTAACAGCTCTGTTATTCTGTTTTTCCCAGGGTAATGCCCAGCTTTTTTCCGGGGAACGCCTGTTGAACCAACCTGATATTGACAATAAAAGATGGTCCTGGGGATACTTTCTTGGCTTTAATACTTATGATTATAAATACACCCAGAAAGAATACATCCCCAACCCTTCCACAGGGAAAGATCTTATTACAGAGAGAGGAATTGGATTTAATGTGGGGCTTATAGGAAATTTAAAACTCGGCCATAACCTTGACCTGCGCCTGGAACCGGGAGTGAGTTTTAATAATGCCGGGGTAAGACCTCCTTATTCATCAGAAATCGATGAAATAAACAACACCCATGTTCATATACCGCTGCTTTTAAAATTCTCTGCCAACCGGCTCAATAATTTCCGCCCGTTTGTAGTAGGAGGAGTATCAACCTCTCTAAACCTTTCCAGTAACGAGAACAACCCCGAAGCACCCATAAGGATGACCACTGCCAATTATTATTATGAAATGGGAATTGGAATAGACCTATATTTCTTCTATTTCAAACTCTCCCCTTCTCTTAGAGGAGTATTTGGGCTTAATGATGAACTGGTTGCAGGCAATGCAGATTTTACCAATGTTGAAAGCATGAAGACCCGTGGGATATTCCTTAACTTCACCTTTCAATAATTCTCCTGACGCCGAAATTCACTTAAGAGTATTGCAGTGGCCGTAGCAACATTGAGGCTTTCTGTATTTTCAACAGGTCCAAATTGTGGTATGGTTAACCTTCTGGTAACTAACTTTTCTACAGCTGAAGAAATGCCGTTTGCTTCATTGCCAAGAATAAGCAGTCCGGTAGCAGGGAGAGTAGTAGTGTAAATATTTTCACCTTCCAGAAAAGTTCCCATTACAGGCATTTCAGGATTACTATCCACCAACTCCTGTAAGTCTTTGTAAATTACTTTAACCCTGGTTAGGCTACCCATACTGGCCTGCACCACCTTGGGATTATAACAATCTACAGTACCCCGGGAACACACCAGCTCCCCTATCCCAAACCAGTCACATAAGCGTATAATGGTGCCCAAATTCCCGGGATCCCTCACCCCGTCCAGCACAACTATTAAGCCCGACATATCAGGATTTGTCTCTTCAGGTATTTTGAAAAGGGCCAGAGCGGTTTGAGGAGTGTGAAGTCTGCTTATTTTTTTAAGTTCTTCCGGAGTGATCAAAGATGTTTTAGATGCCGGGGTATTAAAAATATCCTCAGCAGTAAATAGGGTTTCCAGCTGTAAAGAAGACTGTAAAAATTCACTGATTCCTTTCTTTCCCTCGACAATAAAAAGCCCGGTTTTTGCGCGGTATTTTTTTTGCTCAAGACTGGTTATTAACTTAATTTGGCTTTTACTAACCATGCAATTGAAGTATTTTTGAATCCTTAATAAATTTTTATTGAAACCCCTTCCTGCAAAAATATCGTTATTTATTTTAACAGCCCTATTTTTAGTCTCCTGCAATGCCGTTAAAAGAGTAGATAGCGATGAATTATTACTTACAGATAATACTATTTACAGGAACGGAGAGAAAATAAAAGAAAGCAGGATCTATAATCAGTTATATCAGGAACCCAATGCGCGTTTGCTTGGATTTCCCATTAGATTACACTTTTACAACCTCGCGAAACCTCAACCGGATTCAGTTTTTCTCAATTGGTTATACAAGAACCCGAACAGGGAACAACGACTGGTGAACATTTATTCCCGCAAGCAGGTGGACAAAATGCGGGAGTCCTACATCAATCTTAATCAGTGGGTGAAACGCGCGGGGGAAGCTCCCGTTACCATTGATGAGGAACTGGCCAAAAAATCACGAAACAGGTTACAATCCTGGTATTTTAATCACGGCTGGTTCAATGCAGAGATCGATTACGAGATAAAACCTTCAGAAAAAGAAAAAAGAGGAGAGATAGATTATTTTGTGACTACGTATCAGCCTTATATAGTAGACTCCATACGCCAGCGAATTGGCTCTCCGGTCATTGATTCCCTTTACCACGCCCACGAAGCAGAATCCATTATCACCTCCGGCACCCAATACCGCACTTTGGATTTTAATGCAGAACGGGACAGGCTCACGAGGCTTTTTCGAAATAATGGGGTATACTATTTTGACCAGGAATACATCTCTTTTGAAGCAGATACTGTAGACACTAACAATAAAGTGAACGCCACCGTAATCATTAACAACAGGCAGGTTACTGATGGTGAGTATACTACCAGGGTACCATTCAAGACCCATAAGATAAGCGAGGTCAATGTTTTTACAGATTATTCCTTTGCCAACAGGAACACCCCGGTAACAGATAGTGTACAATATAATGGATATAACATTTACAGTTTTGATGAGATGGAGTTTAATCCGCGGGCCATTACGGATGCTCTTTTTATAAAGCCTGGCGAGATCTTTCGGGATCTGGACAGGACCAGGACCTATAACAGGATAAGTTCCCTTCGGGTATTTAAATATCCGAATATAGAGTACACTTTAGACCCCGCAGATACTACAAATACAGCGCTCGTTGCCAATATTTTCCTTTCACCTCACCAAAAATATTCCCTGGGTTTTGATTTTGATATCTCCCAAAGTAATATTCAGGATTTTGGGATTGGGTTTGGGGGTTCGCTGCTTATAAGAAATGTCTTTGGTGGTGCTGAAAATTTTGAGATTTCCGGAAGGGGAAGTATAGGTGCCTCGTCTGATGCTGCCAGAGGAAGCTCCCGTGACAGGTTCTTCAATATTTCTGAAGTAGGGGGAGACATCAAGCTCACCTTTCCCAGGATATTCTTACCCTTTGACACAGAGAATTTCATCCCAAAATACATGAACCCATTTACCTCCCTTAGCCTGGGGGTAAGCAGCCAGAACAACATTGGACTGGACAAACAAAACCTTAACGGGATCCTCAATTATCGCTGGAATCCTTCCCGTATTCTTTCTCACAGGATGGATCTCCTAAACATACAGTACGTAAGGAATGTAAACACCAATAATTATTTCAATGTTTACCGTAGTTCCTATAATAATCTCAACGAAATAATTCGCTCCGGGAATGTTGTAACATCTCCTTCCTATTTAAATGAAAATGGCCGGTTAATTATTCCAGAAGGGGCAGAAGGTTTTATTCGGGACGTTACCAGGGACCTTCCGGGTACCTCAGGCCTTAACCCTTCCCAGCGACAGGAAGTGCGAAATATAGGAGAACGAAAAAACAGGCTTACTGAAAACAACCTTATTTTCTCCTCCAATTTCACTTATCTACGCAATAACAAAGAAAATCTATATGACAACGATTTTTCAAGATTTAGATTTAAAGTAGAAACTGCCGGAAATATACTCTCTGCTGTTTCTTCCCTTACCGGGGCCAGCAGGAATGAAGACGGTGTATACGAAGTAGTAGGTGTGAATTTTTCTCAGTACATTAAAACCGAAATAGATTATATAAAACATTGGGATTGGGGAAACAAGAATATATTTGCCATCCGGACCTTTGGCGGTGTAGCCATACCCTATGGAAATGCCAACAGCATTCCTTTTATTCGTAGTTTCTTTGGAGGTGGACCCAATGACAACCGTGCCTGGCAGGTGTATGACCTTGGACCCGGAAGCAGCGGCGGGAGAAATGAATTCAACGAGGCCAATATGAAAATTGCTCTGAATGCAGAATACAGGTTTAACCTTTTTGGCGCCCTGAATTCTGCTTTTTTTATCGATGCAGGGAATATTTGGAATGTGCTGGATATTGTTGAGGAAGAAGCCGCTACCTTCACCTCCTTTTCAGACCTAAAGGAACTTGCAGTAGGAACAGGTACCGGTCTTCGTTATGATTTCAACTTCTTTGTTTTAAGATTTGATGTTGGTTTTAAAGCCTACAATCCTGCCCTTCCGGAGGGAGACAGATGGTTTAATAACTTTAATTTCAATAATGCCGTATACAACGTTGGGATCAATTACCCCTTCTAACCAAACAAATTTTCCTATTTTTGTAAAACTAATTTTTGAAAATTTTTATTATGAGTCACAATATAAAACCCGGTGTAGCCACAGGAAAGGAAGTACAGGAAATCTTTAAATATGCAAAGGAAAAAGGTTTTGCCCTTCCGGCAGTAAATGTCATAGGTTCAAGTTCTATCAATGCGGTACTTGAAACGGCAGCCCAGTTAAATTCCCCGGTGATCATTCAATTTTCCAATGGGGGAGCTCAATTTAATGCAGGAAAAGGTCTCTCCAATGACAACCAGCAGGCAGCAATCGCCGGCGGGGTTGCGGGAGCAAAACATATACATGAGCTTGCAAAATTATACGGTGCAACAGTGATCCTGCATACAGATCATGCTGCCAAGAAACTTCTTCCCTGGATCGATGGATTGCTGGATGCCAGTGAAAAGCATTTTGAGCAAACGGGAAAACCCCTTTACAGCTCACATATGATAGATCTTTCTGAAGAATCTTTAGAAGAGAATATAGATATATGTAAGCAGTATCTTAAGAGAATGAGCAAAATGGGAATGACCCTGGAAATAGAACTTGGAGTAACAGGAGGCGAGGAAGATGGAGTTGATAATACAGATATTGACGATTCCAAACTTTATACCCAGCCGGAAGAGGTAGCTTATGCTTATGAGGAATTAAGCAAAATAAGCGACCAGTTTACTATTGCCGCTGCCTTTGGAAATGTGCACGGGGTATATAAGCCAGGAAATGTAAAGCTCACCCCAAAGATCCTTAAAAATTCCCAGGAATTTGTAAGTGATAAATATGGAGTAGGCCCAAATCATATTGATTTTGTATTCCATGGTGGTAGTGGTTCCACACTCGAAGAAATTAGAGAAGGTATAAGCTACGGGGTTATTAAAATGAATATTGATACAGATCTTCAATATGCATATCTTGAAGGAATAAGAGATTATATGGCAAGCAAAAAGGATTATCTTGGAGCTCAAATTGGGAACCCGGACAGCCCGGATTCTCCAAATAAGAAACATTATGATCCAAGGGTTTGGATAAGAGAAGGAGAAAAAACCTTTATTACTCGTCTTAAAAAAGCCTTTGAAGACCTTAACAACGTAAATACGTTATAAAAGACAATCTTTCACAGCTGAAGTTTTCTTTAAAAACTTCAGCTGTTTTATTTTAAATAAACCTTCAATTAAAACTGAAGGATTCTGTAATTTTGACGCGGAACAAATCTTAAATTTAAGAATTCATGGCCTGGTTTAAAAGAACACAAAAAGGTATTCAAACTCCCACTGAGGATAAAAAGGATGTGCCAAAAGGATTATGGTACAAATCCCCAACGGGCAAGATCGTTGATGCTGAACAACTGGAGAAGAATTTTTACGTAAGCCCGGAGGACGGCTATCACGTGAGAATAGGAAGCAATGAATATTTCAAGATCCTTTTTGACAATAACCAATTTAAAGAACTGGATAAGAACGTAAGCTCAAAGGATCCCCTAAATTTTGAAGACACCTCCAAATATACTGACAGGCTTAAAGCAGCCCAGGAGAAGACCGGCCTTGTAGACGCGGTGAGAACTGCCGTTGGAAAATCCAAAGGCAAGGAACTTGTCGTGGCCTGTATGGATTTCACCTTTATTGGTGGTTCCATGGGATCTGTAGTAGGTGAAAAAATTGCCCGGGCGGCAGATTATTCCCTGGAACACAGAATCCCTCTACTCATCATTTCAAAATCTGGGGGAGCAAGAATGATGGAGGCAGCTCTTTCACTTATGCAGCTAGCCAAGACATCGGCAAAACTTGCACAACTGGCAGATGAGGCTATCCCATATATCTCTCTTTGTACAGATCCTACAACAGGTGGAACTACGGCGTCCTTTGCGATGCTTGGGGATATTAATATATCTGAACCCGGAGCTTTAATTGGATTTGCCGGACCTCGAGTTGTAAAAGACACCACAGGACAGGACCTTCCAAAAGATTTCCAGACAGCAGAATTCCTTAAGGAACACGGTTTTCTGGATTTTATAACTCCAAGGTCTGAGCTTAAGGATAAGATCAATTTATATTTGGATCTTATTCAAAATGAGAAGATAAGGGCTTAAAAAGAAAAATTAGCCGGCGAATAGATTTTATTAAAAATAAACTATCTTTGCCGCTTGACAGAAAAGCTGTCAATACATAAAAATCATTAAAATTAATATTGGAATGTATTTAACACCAGAAGAAAAACAAGACCTGTTTGCAAAGCACGGTAAAGGTAAAGATGATACCGGTAGCGCAGAAGGACAAATCGCATTATTCACTCAGCGTATCTCTCACCTTTCAGACCACTTAAAAAGAAACCGTAAGGATTTCAACACAGAGCGTTCCCTGGTGAAGCTGGTAGGTAAAAGAAGAAGCCTGCTTGATTACTTAATGAAGAAAGATATTTTGAGATATCGTGCTATCGTAAAGGAATTAGGATTAAGAAAATAATTTTCAGGGGGCTTTATGCCCCCTTTTTTATATCTTACAATATTATTGTAAGGTCTTTTTATTTTATTGTTACAAAACTATAACTCTACGCCAGCCGGCAGAGAGTAGTTTTTCATTGGTCTGCGACAACAACAACTACACAACAACAACACAGCTAGTCCCGATGAATTATTCATAGGGAGACCATTGTTTAACGTAATATGTGGTAACACATATTGAATTCAAAAAATTTTTATGATTCCAAAGACATTTAAAGAGGTTATCGATCTAGGCGATGGCAGGACCATCTCCCTCGAGACCGGAAAATTGGCAAAACAGGCACATGGTTCTGTTGTTGTTCAAATGGGAGACGCTATGCTCCTTTGTACAGTTGTTTCCTCTTACAAGGAAAGCACAATGGATTTCTTTCCATTGACTGTAGATTACCGTGAAAAATTTGCTGCTGCAGGACGTTACCCTGGTGGTTTCTTTAAGAGAGAAGCAAGGCCAAGTGACGGAGAGGTATTAACTATGAGGATTGTGGACCGCGTTTTACGCCCGCTTTTCCCATCAGATTATAAGACTGAGACTCAGGTGATGATCCAGTTGATGTCGCATGACGAAGAGGTGATGCCGGATGCTCTTGCAGGATTGGCAGCATCTGCTGCTATACAGCTTTCAGACATTCCTTTTGAATGTGCAATTTCTGAAGCGCGTGTAGGTAGGGTTAATGGTGAATTCGTTATCAACCCAAGCCGTAGC
>DATHWA010000462.1:0-5050 GCA_035461025.1 Gillisia sp.
AGAAAGGCCTGTATCGAAGATGCGGGCAACTGGAGCGGAGATACTTTAACCGAAGATCTGGACTTAAGCTACCGGGCACAGATGAAGAACTGGAAATTTAAATATCTGGAAGACGTGGAAACACCTGCAGAACTTCCTGTTGTAATGAGTGCGGCCCGCTCCCAGCAATTTAGGTGGAATAAAGGGGCGGCAGAGAATTTTCAGAAAAATTACAGGTTTCTTTTACAGGATGAGAATCAGACAACCGGCACCAAGATCCACGGATTTTTTCATTTATTGAATTCCAGTTTCTTTGTTGTCCTCTTACTGCTTGCAGTTCTAAGTGTTCCTGTATTGTATATTAAAAATGGAAATCCGCAGTATTACTGGTTCTTCAATTTCATAGCTGTTTTTACAGTGAGCGCATTGATATTCCTCGTCTGCTATTGGGTTACCTGGTCGAAGATCCACGGGAAAGGCCTTAAAAGTTACTTAACTTTCATAGGAATGTTTTTTGCATTTTTTTCTGTAGCGATGGGTCTTTCCCTTCATAACTCCCTGGCAGTCATTGAAGGACATATTGGCAAAAGGAGCGATTTTGTACGCACCCCAAAGTTCAACATAGGCAAGATGAAAGATTCCTGGAAGGGAAATATTTATTTGAATAAAAACCTCTCTGCAAATATTATATTGGAATTCCTGCTATGGATTTATTTTGGATTCGCTATTTACAGTGCTTTTAAACTTGATGATTATGGCCTGTTGATCTTTCATTTAATGTTGTTTGCAGGATTTGGATTCGTAGTATTGAAATCCCTTATCACTAAGGTGTAAGTCTGGAGAAGATAAGCGACCATTTAAAAGGTAAAATATGGACATGAAGCACAAACGATAAATGGATTCATTAACACAAATTGTTCTTGGTGCCGCGGTAGGCGAAGCCGTTCTTGGTAAAAAAGTAGGGAATAAAGCTATGCTCTACGGTGCCATTGCAGGTACCATTCCGGATCTTGACACATTTGCCCGTTTTTTTACTGATACCATTACCGCTATAGAAGTGCATCGCGGCTTCTCACATTCCATCGTATTTGCCATCCTGTTTGCTCCGGTCTTCGGCTGGTTGATCTCGAAAATTGAACGAAAATCTATTGCTACCTGGCAAAACTGGTCCTGGCTTATGTTCTGGGGGCTGGTAACACATCCGCTGCTTGACGCACATACCACCTGGGGAACCCAACTTTTATGGCCGCTGGAGGTGAGACTGGCCTATAAGAATATATTTGTGATAGATCCTCTTTACACCTTGCCGTTTCTGGTTTTTCTTATTATGGCGATGCGGCAAAAGCGGGACTCTCCTAAGCGCAGACGCTATAATAATCTTGGACTCATCATAAGCAGTGCATATTTACTCATTATAACTCCGGCGTTGAAACTCTACACTTATAATAAATTTACGGATGCCCTGGCCGAACAGGAAATTGCCTATAAAAAGATCGAAACCAAACCGGCCCCGCTAAATACCATTCTTTGGACGGCCAATGTGGAAGTGGAGGATGCCTATTTGATTGGGGATTATTCCCTGTTTGACTCGAAACCCATCAACTTTGTGGAATACCCAAAAAACCATCATTTGCTGGGAGAATGGAAACAGCGCAGGAATGTGCAGCGACTAATTAAGATATCTGAAGGTTGGTATACCATCACTGAAAAAGAAGGAGATATATATTTTAACGATCTTCGCTTTGGCACTTTGGATCCCTTTCCACGTGCCGATTCTGAATTCGCTTTCAATTATAAGCTGATAGAAGAGGATGGCGAAATTAGGGCTGAAGAAACTCCGAAAACCCGGGGAGACGCCAAACAATTGATGGCGCAGTTAGGTGAGCGAATTATGGGGAATTAGAATTAAAGCATTTCCTTTCCTATCTTTAGCCAAATCCTTTTAACTTATGAAAACCAGATTTCAAAACCTCCTGCTTCTGTCGGTATTTCTTTTTAGTAATTTGCTTGTGGCACAAAGTGAGTCGGCAAAGCTTGATTCCATTATCAACCAGGTGCAGGAGCATAAATTCTACGACAGGGAGGAATTTCCACTGGGACTTTTTACTGAAAGTTATTTTGAAGCCCGGGCTGAGTACGCATCAAAGCGTATCGCTGAGCTGCAAAAGATCAATGCCGATTCCCTAAGCAAAACTGAAAAGATCTCCCTGGAATTGTTGAAATTTAAATTAAAGGAGGATGTTGATAATTATAAATACGAATCATATTTAAATCCACTGCTTTCAGATGCCGGGTTTCATCTTAGCCTGGCCTATCAGGTCCGGGATCTTAACAATTATTCGCAGGTAAGAGCTTATCTCAACAAGCTGAATGCAATCCCTGCTTATGTGGATCAACACCTCGATTTATTGCGAAAAGGACTTAAAAAGGGTATCACGCAACCCCGTGTGATCTTTGAGGGTTATGAGTCTACTTACAATGACCAGCTGGTGGATTCTCCCCGGGAAAGTTATTTTTTCGAGCCTTTCGGTAATCTTCCTCGCGGGCTTTCAGAAACACAAATAGATTCGGTATTAATTGCTGCGGAAGAAGCAATTTCCAAAAATGTAGTGCCGCAGTTTAAGAGGATCAAGGATTTTTTTGAAACCGAATATCTGCCAAAAACCCGAACGGAACTTGGAGTTTCAAAAATTCCTAATGGAAGGGAATATTATAAGAACAGGCTGGATTACTACACTACTCTGGATCTTTCAGCAAAAGAGGTGCATCAAATTGGTTTGGATGAGGTGGCCCGTATCAATTCCGAAATGAAAGAAATTATAAAAGAGGTAGAATTTGATGGCAGCTTTGAAGATTTCATTCACTTTTTAAGAACAGATGAGCAGTTCTATGCAAAGACCGCTGAAGAACTGCTTAAGGAAGCCCGTGATATCTCCAAGCGCATCGATGCCAGGCTTCCGGCATACTTTAAAACCCTTCCGCGAAAACCTTATGGCGTAGCGCCTGTACCAGATGCGATTGCTCCAAAATACACTACCGGACGATATATTGGCGCCTCAGATGATACCCAACCCGGTTACTACTGGGTGAACACCTATAATTTGTCAAACCGGCCCCTATATGTATTGCCATCACTAACTGCACACGAGGCTGTACCCGGGCATCACCTGCAAAATGCACTTAATGCCGAAATGGGTGACAGCATACCTAAATTCCGAAAGAATATGTACCTCTCTGCATACGGGGAAGGCTGGGGTCTTTATTCAGAAACCCTTGCAGGGGAAATGGGAATTTACCGTACCCCTTACGAACGCTTCGGAAAGTTGACCTATGAACAATGGCGTGCCTGCCGTTTAGTGATCGATACAGGAATTCATGCGATGGGTTGGACCAGAGAAGAGGCTGTGGAGTATTTCAGAAAAAATACTGCCCTTTCTATGCATAATATAAATACCGAAGTAGATCGCTACATCTCCTGGCCGGGGCAGGCTGTTTCCTATAAAATAGGAGAGATAAAGATCCGCGAACTTAGGGCTAAGGCTGAAAAGGAATTAGGCCCAAAGTTTGAGATCAGGGATTTCCACGAAGTGATCCTGGGTCAGGGTGTTGTGACCTTAGAGATTTTGGAGGAGCTGGTGGATGAGTATATACAGGAAAAACTAAAAGTTTAGTCTAACCTAGCCTATCTGTAAATCAGCATGGAGCTTAACAGCGATGGCGATTTAGTACATATCATCAGCACGGATTGCAAATCCGCGCTATCCATATTTGTTCAAAACGAGGGAAAGATGGAAGTGAAAAACAACCCTGGCGCTGACTTGCAATCCGCGACGATTCCCATTCACAAGAAAATATTTCTTATATTTTACTTCAATTTCAGGAACAACTAGAATTCCTAACCTATTTCAATTCAATAGAGAAGCAACATGTCCACAAAATACAAAGCCACTATTCCTGATTCCGGATATTTTGTGACTATTACTATTGTAGGCTGGATCGATATTTTCACCCGCCCGGAACAAAAACTTGCTCTTATAGAAAGTCTTCGCTATTGTCAAAAAGAAAAAGGACTGGAAATCTATGCCTATTGCCTTATGTCCAGTCACCTCCACATGGTGTGTAGTGCTAAAACAGGAAGATTAGCAGATATAATGCGGGATTTTAAGAAATTCACCTCTAAAAAGATCATTAAAATAATTGAAGAATACCCGGAAAGCAGAAAAGAATGGCTGCTCGATTATTTCCAAAATGCCTGCGATCATCTCAAAAGAGACCAGAAGTACAAGGTATGGCAAACAGGCTATCATGCAGAAATGCTATTTTCAGGAAATTTTATAAAACAAAAGATCAAGTACATTCACAATAACCCCGTAAAGGAAGAGATCGTCTCAAAACCTGAAGATTATCTCTATAGCTCTGCCAGAAATTATGCCGGTCTGGAAAATCATCTGGAAATTCCACTTTTGGATATTTTCTAGGAAAATTTCTCTATTGAAGTAATACTCAGCACGGATTACAAATCCGCGCTATCCATATTTGCGAGGGAAAGATGGAAGTGAAAAATAACGCTGGCGCGGATTTGTAATCCGCAACGATTCTTCTCTTCTCCTCTTCCGCGATCTGATGACGCGGATTTGTAATCCGTGAAGACTCATTAATGAAATGCGCAACGCCCACGAATTGAATATTAATTGAGGTTAAGATGAGTGCCTCTAATACAAAAGAGTTTCTCAGCACGGATTGCAAATCCGCGCTATCCATGTTTTTCAATACCGAGAATGAAAAACGTGAAAGCGATGAAGAATTGGCGATGGCGCGGATTTGTAATCCGCGACGATTCATTAATGAAATGCGCAACGCCCACGAATTGAATATTAATTGAGGTTAAGATGAGTGCCTTTAATACGAAAGATTTCTCGGCACGGATTGCAAATCCGCGCTATCCATATTTGTTCAAAACGAGGGAAAGATGGAAGTAAAAAACAACGCTGACGCGGATTTGTAATCCGCGACGATTCTTCTCTTCCGTGATCTGATGGCGCGGATTTGTAATCCGCGACGACCTCAATTA
>DATHWA010000463.1:0-5101 GCA_035461025.1 Gillisia sp.
CTAGAGACTGGAAAAATTCTTATACGGGGAAATGAACAATCAAACTCTCTTAAGAGCTTCAGAATTCTTTAAAACCTTTTACACGAAACAACTCCAGGGAATTTTAGAGTTAACCCCCGACAGATAGAAAATGATACGGAAGGCTCAACTTTTTTTATTCGGACAGCATTGAATCCAATTTCCAAAATGTTATCAATTGCTGTGCGATTTGAAACGGGTTATCCTGTATTTAATCGAACTATTTAAAATTTTTTCTTCCTTTTTTATTTATATTAGACTTGCCCTACGCAATTTAAATAATAATCATCCGAGAATTGAAAATGCGAAAGATCACTGTTTTCCTGTGTATGGCAACTGCTATGTTTTTTATTTCCTGTGACCAGGAGAATACAGATGATATTGAACCAATAGAACCCATTGCTGAAGAAATCATCTACATTGCAGATGAAAATTTCAAACATGCATTGGTAAGCACCAACTCCATAGACACCACCGGGGATGGGGAAGGCGACAGCGACATTGACCTTAATAATGATGGGGAGATACAACGAAGCGAGGCAAACGCAATTGAAGGCCTCATCATCAATTTTTATGATCTGGAAATTAATTCTTTTTTAGACCTCACCGGGATTGAAAATTTTGTCAATCTCAATTACCTGAAGATGACCGGAGACAGGGATTTTTCCGGGGAAGAAAATTCGGAATCTAACTTGATCACTTACGATTTTTCCGCCCTGGAAAAATTAGAATTCCTCGAAATAAACAACCTTTTTACAAATTATATGGAAGCCCTGAATCTTTCCGGTCTTAGTAATTTGAAAGAAATAAGGTTGATGAGTAACAGGCCATATTTTTACGAAGGCGCGAATGATAATTATAGTCTTCCTATTAATTTTATGGATGTCAATATGGAAGGACTGATTAGCCTGACTACATTAAATATCCACAATAGCTATTTATTTATAGATTACTGCCAGGTTCCTTCATTAAAATATCTTGATACATCGTACCTGGAAGGAGGAGAACCTGAGGTTTTTGATTTCCACTGCCTAACTGAACTGGAATATCTGGATATTTCAGATAACCACATTGTATCCCTTATTTTGAAAAATGGATCTTTATTAAATACCCTGGTTGCCAGAGATATTGGATATGGAGAAGATGGTTTTGCCAATTATTATTACCTGGAGTATATCTGTATCGATGATATCCCTGAAGAATACGATCAAATTGCTTCTTTAAGAGATGATGATACTGTTGTGGTGACAGATTGTGAGTTTTAATAATAAAGTCATTCTTGAGCAGGGATTTTTGTAGTCATTGTATTATGCTAACCAACATTAAATTTTTAAGTATGAAAATTCGATTTCTATCTCTCCTACTTTTATTGGTCATTTTTTTTGCTGCCTCGTGTGAAACTGATAATCCAGATGTCCCTGAACCTGTGGCGCCTGAACAACCTGAGGAACCTGAAGAGCCTGAGGAACCGGTGGCAGAAGCCATCATTGAAATTCCCGATGAAATTTTTAAAGCAGCGTTGGTTAGCAGCAATTCCATAGACACTACCGGTGATGGGATAGGGGACAGTGACATAGACTTAAATAACGACGGGGAGATCCAGCGCAGTGAAGCAGAGGCAATAAAAGGATTGATAATGAA
The DNA here is from genome assembly GCA_035461025.1 of Gillisia sp. Lineage (GTDB taxonomy): Bacteria > Bacteroidota > Bacteroidia > Flavobacteriales > Flavobacteriaceae > Gillisia. The sequence continues at coordinate 1,660 of DATHWA010000463.1, forward strand.
TTTTTTTTACCACCAAATTGGGAGATTGGTAGACTTTTCGGGAATTGAAAATTTTATCAATCTGGAATACCTGAAAATAACCGGACATGGTGATGGTGTTGGTGTAGGAGTTACGGGTTCTGAGTTGCTCAGCTACGATTTTACCGGTTTAAAAAACCTGAAATATCTTGAGTTTAATAATCTCGCCACGAATTTTAGTGATGTATTGGATCTTTCCGGCCTCTCTAATTTGACCGAGGTAAAATTGATCAATGATAAACCACATTATGAATACTTTACTGATGATAATATTAGCCTACCAGTCAATTTTATGGATGTAAATTTTGAAGGTACAGATAGTTTAATTGATCTGGATATCACTAATAGCTTTTTAAATATTGATTATTGCCAGGTACCTTCCCTGAAAAAGCTGAATACGTATTATCTGGAAGGAGGAGAGCCGGAGGTCTTTGACTTTCATTGTCTAACCAACCTGGAGTGGCTAGACATTTCTGAGAATCGTATTCACTCCCTTATCCTGAAAAATAACTCGGTTCTAACAACCTTGCGTGCAGAGGATATTGGGGGTTCAAATATGGGGAACTATCCTTATGTAGAATACATCTGCATCGATGATATCCCGGAAGAATTCGAGCAAATAGCTACTTTACGGGATGAAAATACTGTGGTGGTGACAGATTGTGAGTTTTGAAATAAAATATTCTTAACCTAAGAAGCAGCAATATTCGCTACCGGCGAAGTCAAAATAAAACTCGCATTGAATGTATCTTATTTAAAGGAAAACCTTCCACCTATAGCCCCGAGGAAATCGTATGTCACATCAATTTATCTATATAACTCATTTCACATTTACCTTTTCCATAAATTAGTAACCTAAACCAATAAAATGAAGAACTTCTATCTAGGCATTTTGATCTTGTTTTTTAATAATACTATTCAATCCCAGGAGATCACGGGTGACTGGTATGGCGAATTAAATGTACAGGGAACCCGGCTGCCGCTGGTATTTCATATCTCCCGGGAGGACGCGGGGTATTCTGGTACTATGGACAGCCCTAAACAGGGTGCATACGGACTGGGCATGGATGAGGTAAATTTTGAAAAGAATGAATTAAAGCTGGTAAGCAAAGGTCTCGCGATTGAATACCTGGGTACTTATGAAGAGGAAGATGAATTGATAAATGGTATTTTTAAGCAGGGAGGGATGACCCTACCATTGGACCTTTCCAGAAACGCTGGTGTGGTACAACCTGAGAAAAAAGAATCACGGCCCCAGGAGCCTAAAGCCCCTTTTCCATACATTACTGAAGACGTGACTTTTAATAATTCAGCAGATAATATCACACTGGCAGGTACCCTTAGCCTTCCTGAAAAGTCGGGAAGTTTTCCTGCTGTGGTCCTTATTACCGGTAGTGGGCCCCAGAACCGGGATTCAGAAGTATTTAACCATAAACCTTTCCTTGTAATTGCAGATCATCTTACCAGAAACGGAATCGCCGTGCTGCGCTATGATGACAGGGGCGTAGGGGAATCTCAGGGAGATTTTTCGGCTGCCACAGCCAACGAACTTGGCAGGGATGTGCAGGCTGCGGTAGATTTCCTTGCATCAAGAAAAGAAATAGATAAGGACAAAATTGGCTTAATAGGCCATAGCGAAGGCGGTAGCATCGCCCCTATGGTAGCAAATCAATCAGATGTTGTGAGTTTCCTTGTTCTCCTGGCAGGCCAGAGTTTAAGAGGAGACAGGAATATATTATTGCAAAAAAAGTTGATGGAAGAGCGCAGCGGGATTGCAGATGCGGCATTTATAGACCGTGGGCAAAAGGTATTTGGGGGTGCCTATGAGATCATTCTGAATTCTGAACAGAACGATCCTGAACTCACACAGGAATTAACAGCTTATTTTAAAGAAAAATACGGAGATGAATTAAGTGATGAGCAGCTTAAGAACATTGTACGTCAATTAACCACGCCCTGGATGAAAAATTATTTGAAGTATGATCCTGTGCAGGATCTGGAAAAAATTAAGATCCCTGTGCTGGCTTTATTTGGGGAAAAGGATTTCCAGGTACCGCCTACAGAGAATTCGGCTATGCTTAGAGACGCCCTGGAACAAGCCGGGAATCAAAATTACGAGATTGTTGTTTTAGATGATCTTAACCATTTGTTTCAGGAAAGTGAAACCGGACTTCTTCACGAATATGATCAAATTGAACAAACCATTTCCACGGAAGTATTGGAGCTTATTTCCAACTGGGTGTTGTCTGGAGATTTTTAAGCCAAAAAAATCAAGGGAAATTTTGAGTTTTTTGCCATCACACGATAAGTCAATGAAACAATCTTTTATTATTACATTCCTCTTCTTTAGTCTCAACTCCCTCTTTTCTCAGGAATCCTCAATTTCTGGTAAAGTTCTTTCACTAGAAAACAACACTCCCCTTCCTTATGTAAATATAGGGATCCCGAATAAGAGCCTGGGGACCGTTTCCAATGAAGATGGATATTTCAGTATAAAATTACCAAAGGAGATTAGGCAAAAGGATACCCTTGTATTTTCATATATAGGCTATGATTCTAAACGGTTTGCTTTAGCCGATCTAAAAAATACTTCCAATTGGGAAATTATCCTGGAACCTGCAGAAAATTTACTGCAGGAAGTTGTTTTGGAAAATAAAAAATTTAAGGAAAAAAGGCTGGGAAGGACTACAAAGGGCCTGGGTTAGATGCATTATAACTTTTATACCGCAAATGAGAAAGACGTTGATGACAGGCTAAGTAAGGAATTGGGAAGGAACTTCAAGATCCGCCGGGATTGCAGGTTTGAAAAATTCAATTTCGCTATTTCTACCAATCAATTTAAAAGTTTAAAGTTCAGGATCAATATTTATGAAATTGAAGATGATCTTCCCGGTTCATTAATAATTTCAGATAATATAATTTTTGAACTTAAGGATGAGATTTCAGGGTGGCAGTCAATAGATCTTGATCCATATAACGTCTATGTGGATAAGGAAGTTAAAGAGGTTTTAATCAGCATTCAATGGCTTGAAAGTGAAAAGGAAACAAAGGACAGCAAGTTTTTCGCTATCCCTGCCAGTACATCCCCTTTGCACCAAATTTACTATAGAGAAAAAGCAATGGATGAATGGAAGGTGCAAATGGGAAGCTTAAGTATGTATATTGATGCTATGTGCTCAAGCTAAATCTTCTGAAATAATATTATTAAAAATTCCTATTTTGGACCTGCAAATATTTACCTGACGATCCCGCGCTCCCTACTTCGCAAATTGTCTGTAACCCTTGCGATTCCTACAAAAAAACATTCATTAATGAAAAAATGGTTCCCCCTATTATTAATTGCAATACCAATTGGATGCCAGGCACAACAGTCTGAAAAATACAACCTTGGATTTGAGTTTCATTCAGAAGAAAACAACCTTCC
>DATHWA010000464.1:0-9369 GCA_035461025.1 Gillisia sp.
CTCCATACCTCTCATCATTGAAAAGCGTATGGCCTATATGCTTCAAATGAACCCGGATCTGGTGGGTTCGACCTGTTTCGAGTTTACACGACACAAGGGTAACATATCCAAGACGTTCAAGCACTTTGTAGTGAGTAACGGCAGGTTTCCCCATATCTTCCTGATCCCCTATATACACTGTATTTTGAAGCCTGTTCTTTGGGTGACGGCCAATATTTCCTTCAATTACTCCCTCATCTTCTGCCATATTCCCCCATACAAGCGCCACATATTCCCGTGAGCTGGTTTTCTTGAAAAACTGTTTGGAGAGGTGGGTCATTGCAGCTTCTGTCTTGGCAATTACAAGAAGACCGCTGGTGTCCTTATCTATCCTGTGGACAAGGCCCGGCCGTTCACTGCTGTTATTAGGTAAATTGTCAATATGAAAGACCAGGGCATTTATAAGGGTGCCGCTGTAATTCCCATGTCCAGGGTGAACGACCATTCCGGCAGGTTTATTAACTACCATAAGAGACTCATCCTCAAAAATGATGTCAAGCGGAATATCCTCCGGGGTAAGCAAAAATTCGTAAGGGGGGTGTTCAAACATTACCTGCACCACATCTCCGGGTTTAACCTTGTAATTGGATTTTACAGCAATATTATTTACGAATATATTCCCATCCTTGGCGGCTTTCTGTATCTTGTTCCTGGTAGCATTCTCAATGTAATTCATGAGATATTTATCCACACGCAAAGGCTGCTGACCCTTATCTGCCGTGAACTTATGATGCTCATACAAGTCATCATCCTGTGATTCCAGTTCGGGATCTATATTGTTATTAGAATTCGTCATTTATATCTGTATCATATTCTTCATTCTCCTCAAAGGTATCAACCTCGTCTTCTTCTTCACCCCTGTACCTACCGGAGCCGTCACCCACCACAAGGTCGATAACAGATGTTTTCATCAATTCATCTCCCGGTTCAATAAGCCTCCCTTTATGTCTAAGCTCAAGCACATCTGTACCTATGTCCGGTTTCTCAGTTATATCTCCAATCTCAAATCCCAGGGAGCGTAAAGTTGGTTCCACTTGTCGCCGGGTTCTTCTTATAAGATCCGGCACTGCAACCTTCCTATAGCCGGAGGGGTTAAGGGTAAGATATATTTTTCTATTTTCCTTCACGTGTTTCCCGGGTTGGGGCACTTGCTCTATAACGGCATACCTTGGATAATCGGGATTAAAATTGGCTGAATCCAGGATCTCATACCTCAAATCCAGTTCAGCCAGCCTGTCTTCCACTACATCCAGGGATTGCTTTGAAAGATCTGGCACCTCAATACGTTGATCCTGATTAGTGCTGAATTCCAGCCATTGAAGAGTAAGAAACGCTACTATTACAAGCGCTAAGATTGCCAGGCCCAATTGGATCAAAAAGGCTTTGCTGAAGAGAAATTTAAAAAAGCTCATAGATTTTTAATAATAGGCAAAGATATAAAAACGGCTGACTTTTGGTGACACCCGTGAATAGTCATATTTTTGTTAACGAAAATCAAGCCAATTTATTAGGTATGAAGAAAAATATTGCCATTGCAATGGGCGGCTACTCCAGTGAATACCGCATTTCCATTAATAGCGGAAACGTAGTATATAAAAACCTGGACCGGGACCTATACCAGCCTTACCGCGTACATATCATGCAGAAAGAATGGTTTGTAGTGGCAGATGATGATACCCCCTACCCGATTAATAAAAGCAATTTCACTGTAAAAATTAAGGATAAGATCATTGTTTTTGACTGTGTATTCAATACTATTCACGGAACCCCCGGAGAGAACGGCCTTTTACAGGCTTATCTCGATCTGGTAGGAATTCCCCAAACATCATGCGGGTTTTACCAGGCTGCGCTTACCTTTAATAAAAGAGACCTGATAAGTGTGCTGCGTCCTTACGGAATTAAAACAGCTGCAAATTATTTACTTAATAAAGGGGACGAGATAGATGCTGAAGAGATTATCGCCAAGGTAGGTTTACCCTGTTTCGTAAAAGCTAATAAAGCCGGAAGCAGCTTTGGGATTACTAAAGTTAAAAAAGCTGAAGATCTTGAGCAGGCAACCAAGGTAGCTTTTAAAGAAGATGATGAGATCATAATTGAATCTTTTCTGGACGGAACAGAAGTTTCTGTGGGAGTGATCACATATAAAGGAAAGATCAAGGCATTGCCGGTGACAGAAATTGTATCTGAAAATGAATTTTTTGATTACGAGGCTAAATACCTTGGAAAATCCCAGGAGATCACACCTGCAAGAATTACAGATGAGCAAACCATGAAGGTGCAGGAATTAGCAAAACTCATTTATTCCAAACTTAAAATGAAAGGATTAACAAGATCTGAATTCATTTTTCATAATGGGGAAGCGCATTTTATTGAAATGAACACCACCCCAGGCCTGAGTGAGGCGAGCATATTACCCCAACAGGCTGAAAAAGCAGGAATAAGCCTCACAAAACTTTTTAGCAGTACTATTGAGGCGGCTTTAAAATAGAAGGTGGATTCGTTATATTTACGCAAAAGTCTATTATAGGCGATAAATCAAACTAAAATTTCCTCTATGAAAAAAGCAGTTTTCCCAGGTTCTTTTGACCCGGTGACCCTGGGACATATAGATATAATTGAAAGAGCATTGCCTCTGTTTGATGAGATCATTCTTGGAATTGGAGTCAACTCAGACAAAAAATATATGTTCAGCCTGGAAGAGCGCCAAAAATTTCTTGAGGAAACTTTTGGAAAGGAAAAAAAAATAAGGGTAAATACCTATACCGGCCTAACCGTGGATTTCTGTAAACAAGAAGGTGCCGGTTTTATATTAAGGGGACTTAGAAACGCTTTAGATCTGGAATATGAGAAGACAATTGGGCAGGCAAATTTTGAAATGTCCGGAATAGACACTGTTTTTTTATTGGCATCCCCGGGTAAGGAGCATATTTCCTCAACAGTTGTAAGGGACATTAAAAAACACGGTGGCGATTACGGTTTTATGGTGCCGGCTGCAGTGAAACCCAGGTAAATACTAGAAGACATAATTAAGCCCTACCCCTGCAAAATAATTTCTTGCGTTGCCTGGATAAAAAAACCTGGGAGCTGCCCCTCCAAAACCTACAGCATTAGGTAGTACACTTGCCGCATAGTGTTCATCAAAAACATTATTTACACCTGCAGAAAGATTAAGATCTAAATTTTTGAAAAGTGGAAGATCATAAATTGCTTTAAGATTAACCACCCTATAAGGATCTGTAAATGCATTATTTTCATCATTAAGCGGAATCTCTCCTACTGCCAGAAGGTTGCTGAAAAATCTAAAGTTACTATACTCTGCATCCAGTCCCAAGTTCACAGTATATTCCGGTACCCCCGGTAATTTATTTCCGCTAAAGTCATTTTCCCGATCCTGAAACTCTTCGAACTCAAAAAAGTTAAAAGCTGCATTCACATAAGGCCTAAGCTGTAATCCTCTCAACGGCTGTATAGAATAGCTAATTAACATCTCCGCACCGTTATGATGTGTTCTTCCTGCATTAATCCCTACATATCGATCCTCCGCAACCCGCTGCGCTACAAGGAGGTCATTAATACGAATAGAATAAACGGCAATTTCTGTATATAGAGAATTATTAAGCCAGTTTCCTTTAAAACCAACTTCATAATTGAATCCTTTTTCCGGTTCCAGGCTGGTATTGATCTGTCCATCAGGTGTAAGAGTTTCAGCTACAGTAGGTGTGGAAAACCCATGGCTTATAGAGGCGTAAAAGTTTTTACTTCTCCCCACCTCGTAGGAGGCTCCCAACCTGGGGGAAAGGATAGTATCAAATCTGTAATCGCCCGTTTGATCTATCTCGTTTTGAACAAAAAGATCGGTTAAACTGTATTGTGTAGAGTTTAAATTTAATCCGGCTTCGAGGATGAGGCGGGAGGTAATCTCCATGCGCAACTGGCTAAAGAAGTTTACATAATTACGATCCTGTTCATTATTGCTCAACCTCACTCCCAGAACACTACCCCGATTTTCAAATTCCTGATAAAGGTTTTCAAATGTTCCCGTTTCATACCATTCCCTGTAATATTCTGCCCCAAAACTCACCTGTGAAGGTATATCGAGAATTGATGTGTCCAAATTGAACCTTGTTCTGGCCCCTGCGGCTACCCTTTCTTCCTTCAGGATATCAAATGGCCTGGGTTCATAGGCATCCCTGAAATTCAGAAAAACACTTGTTTGATTGGTGAAATCTTCAGAAAAATTATGAAGATAAGAGGCACCCAGCATTCCCCTGTCGTAAGATTCATATCCTCTGGCAGCACCCCAGGTAAAGGCAGCGGTAGTGGGGTCATTTAAAAAATCATCCTCGTTTATCGAACTGGGTATATATTCGTTAAGCCCTGTAAAATTAGCAAGCAAACTTAGCGTATTCCCTCCAGCTGTAGTGAGACTGGCATTTGCCAAGGCAGACTGCCTGCTGTATTCCCCGTTTTCCCGGTATCCATCGGTTTTAAGATCATTATAATTAATAAATAAAGAAGAATTGGAAGTTCCATGAGAAGCGGTTACTGTTTGCTTTCTCATATTATAACTTCCAAAAAGTGACTTTACCTGCCCACGGGTTTCATTTGCCCCCGCCTCTTTTGAATAAAGATTGATCACCCCTCCCAGTCCCGCACCATAGATGCTCGAATTTGGACCCTTGATGATCTCAACTCCTCCTAGGGATTCCGGATCAATATCATCCAGAGTAAGTTCCCCTTCAGCAGAAGTCAAAGGAATACCATCAAAATATGCCTGTATTCTATTGGTACTGTACTGTGACCGGGCTCCGATTCCTCGTATATTCAGTTTAGTTGTGTTGAGTGCACCCTGGTTCACATACACCCCGGGAACATTGTTAAAGGCCTGGGCAAAATTGGTTTGATCAATTCTGTTAAGATCTTCTGTGGAGATAACACTAACCGCAGCCGGTATTTTTCTGAGTTCAGCAGGCATTAAGGTGCTTCTTATGATCACTTCTGAAAGACCTTCAGCCACAGGAGAAATATAAATAGTCAGGCTCTGGTCACTGGGATTCACTACGACTCTCTCATTATCATAGCCAACAGCTGAAATTTCCAGGGTAACCGGAAGCTGCCCGACCTGTAAAAGGAATTCCCCCGCGGTATTTGTGGCAGTGGCATTTCCGGTTTCAGCAATAAATATATTCACATTTTCAACGGGAAAAGCGGTGGAGGCATCTATAACTATTCCTTTTATTTCCTGGGAAAATGCCTGAGTTAATGCCGAAAAGAAAAATAGGAGAACGATCTTGAAAAATTTCAATTGAGTGTATTTTAAAAGGTCTTGAGACCTCATTATAAAATAAAAGGAACTTTAACTATATATAATCCGGTTTTAACCGGTTAATTGGTGGATAAAAATAAATTTTTAAATCGGGCAAACGAAAATTATAGTCAATGATTAGTGAATCTTTAACAGGAAAAGGTTTTCTTTAACCCCAAAAATTAAGTTTTGGCTGCTTTAAGAGATTTAAGTAGTTTTATAGCATTAACCCGGAAGGCTCCTATGAAAAAAATCCTGGCAATTTTCCTTGCAGCTATCTGCCTCTCATCGTGTGATCTATCTAAATATAAGCTGGTAAAGGAATATGACTTTGAGACTGTTTTTGAAAGCACAGATGGTGAAGAGACAGCTACCTATTGGCAGGTTATAGAATATTATCGTCAATTACAGGAAGCATACCCCTCCATAACCTTACAGGAATTTGGCACAACAGATAGTGGAGAACCTCTACATTTGGCCGTATACAGTTCAGGCGAAGAATTTGATCTGGAAAAGTTAAGAGAAGAGAATAGTATTATTTTCATCAATAATGGTATTCATCCGGGAGAAAGTGATGGGATAGATGCTACCATGATGCTTTTCAGGGATTTGGCAGAAAAAAAGATCACTACCCCTAAAAACACGATCTTAGTCACTATTCCCGTTTACAACATAGGAGGTGCGTTAAACCGAAATTCAACAACCCGTGTAAACCAAAATGGTCCTGCAGAATATGGCTTTCGCGGCAATGCCAGAAATTATGATCTAAACCGGGATTTTATTAAAGCTGACACTAAAAACACCAAGAGCTTTGTAGAGATCTTTCACCGCATTAAACCCGATATTTTCATTGACACCCATGTAAGTAATGGAGCAGATTACCAGTACACACTTACTCATCTCTTTACTCAAAAAGATAAACTGGGTGGTGAATTGGGAGAATATCTTCACAATAGAATGATGCCGGCATTTGAAGAATCGCTATGGGAGCACGACTGGGATGTCACACCATATGTAAATGTATTCAATAATGTTCCGGATGATGGCTTCGTACAATTTATGGATCATCCAAGGTACTCTACGGGTTACGCAGCATTATTTAATACTCTTGGTTTAATGCTGGAGACCCACATGCTTAAGCCTTATAAGGAACGAGTTGAGGGCACTTACCGGTCTTTAATATCTCTTATAGATGTTTCAGAAAGAGATTGGGCCACTATAAAAGACCTTAGAGCAAGAGCACAACGTAAATATCTTACAGAGCGTTATTACCCGGTGAATTTTGAAGTAGACAGCAGCAGGATAACCAAACTTCAGTTTAAAGGATATGAAGGAGAAACCGTTGCCAGTGAACTTACAGGTGGACAGCGTTTGAAATATGATCGTGAAAAACCTTTTGAAAAGGAAGTAGATTATTATAATAATTTTATACCAGCTGAAAGGATCGAAATTCCAAGAGCATATGTGATCCCCCAGGGCTGGTGGAATGTTATCAATATTCTAAAAGTTAATAAAGTTGAAATGAGCAGCTTCTCAAAGGACACAGTCCTCCAGGTAGAAACTTATAATATTGAAGAATATGAGACAAGGACCAGCCCGTTTGAAGGACATTATCCACATTATAATACCAAAGTAAGCACCTCAATAGAAAGGGTGCCGTTTAGAAAAGGGGATGTCTATATTAAAACCTTTCAGCCCTCTGTGAGGTACCTCATAGAAACCCTGGAACCTATTACTCCCGATTCATTTTTTAACTGGAATTTCTTTGACAGCATACTACATCAAAAAGAAGGATTCTCTCCATATGTGTTTGAGGATTCCGCCATGGAATTTTTGGAGGAAAACCCGAAAATAAAGGAAGAATTTGAAGACTTAAAACGTCAGGACAGGGAATTTTCCGGTGATGCTTACGCCCAGTTGAAATGGCTCTATGAAAAATCCGGCCATAAAGAAAGTTCTCACTTACGCTACCCGGTTTTTAGAGTTAGCCGATAGATATTCATTGGAAAACAAAAGCTTTATATTGGAGTAAGATTTAGTTAATGCCTTTTGGCTTTTCTCCAGATTCTTCCATTTCACCTTTTTGATTCCTTCACTGGTTTCCGGAATCAATTCTCCCTGATAGTCACTATACATTTCATACCAATGGGTGACTTTAATCCTTAGCTTGTCTTTACGCCTAAAAACGTGGTAAGTTTCCTTTAGAAATGATTTAATTTCTAAATCTTTAATACCTGTCTCTTCCATCACCTCTCTTTTTGCACTCTCTTCGAGGGTTTCCCCTTTTTCAACTTTTCCCTTTGGCAAATCCCAACGTTTATTACGGTAAATGAAGAGGATCTCCTTTTTTTCATTATAAACCAAACCTCCCGCTGCAGTTACAACCGGAAGTTTTTTAAAGAGGTGTTTTAATAGCTTTTGCTCATCCTTGTGGTAAAGATTCACAAACATTAACTCCCCGTTATTAATTTTCTTTATAATTCTTTTTAATTTCACTGTTTTAATAGGAAATGAAGAATATTTTTCCCCAAAATCTTTTTTTGTTGACAGAATTATTGGAATGTCATTTACAAAAACTTTATACATTTGCAGTATGATTTTAAATAAAGAAACAGCTATTAAAACGGCTGAGTTATTATTGCAAATTAAAGCAATAAAATTAGAACCACAACAGCCCTTTACATGGGCCAGTGGATGGCAGTCACCCATATATTGCGACAACAGGATCGTTCTCTCCTATCCTCCTATTAGGAATTACGTGCGGGAGAATTTTGCCCGCCAAATTGAAGAGCTGTATGGCAAGCCAGATATTATTGCAGGAGTTGCCACCGGAGCCATAGGAATTGGAATGCTGGTAGCAGAATATATGAATCTCCCTTTTATTTATGTGCGTCCTGAAGCCAAGGGCCATGGTCGCAAAAACCAAATTGAAGGAGTGCTGGAAAGCGGCCAGACGGTTGTCGTTATAGAAGATCTTATAAGCACAGGAAAAAGCAGCCTAAATGCGGTAAATGCTTTAAAAGAAGCTAATGCCAATATCAAAGGAATGCTGGCAATTTTCTCCTACGGCTTTAAGGTTGCTGAAGATAACTTCAAGAATTCCAATATTGAACTTCACACCTTAAGCAATTATGAAAACCTGATTGATACAGCATTAAAAACAAACTATATTAACGCATCTGAAGCTGAGACCTTAAAGGCCTGGCGGGAAGATCCAAGTAACTGGAAACCATAATATGAATTTAGAAAGCCAAAAAGTAACGTCGCCAAAGAGCCAGCAGGAAATGTTTGATTTCCTTACGAGTGTAGAGAATTATGAGCAGGTAATGCCGGAGAGTCTGGAAAAATTTGAAGTTACCGCAGAGGATACTTTTCTATTTTCCTTAAAAGGCATGCCGCAAATAGAACTGCAAATTAAAGAGACCCGGGAACCAGAGTTGGTTGTACTAGGTTCAACGTCAGATAAATTGGATTTCACCATTGACCTTGTGATTGAACCTGCAGGAGAAGATCAAAGTGAGGTTCAGTTGTTTTTCAACGGAAAATTCAACGCGATGACCGCAATGATGGTAAAAAGTCCGTTGAAGAAATTTATCAACACATTAAGTGAGAATATTCAGAAAGTTTAGAATAAAAGTTTCAATTCTTTCAGATCAAACTTTTTAATAGTATTATCCTCCACCTGGACATTTAAAAGACCTGTGGGGGATATTCCTTTTATAATCCCGGTTAAAAGCTCGCCGGAAGGCAGCTCGAAGGTTGAAATTTTATCCTTTTTAAAAAGGACCTGTTCATATTCCGTAAATATTATTTCCCTGGTTTGGATCCCAATGTTTTCTATTCCTGCTTCAACTTCTTTAATTATTGATGAAAGTACCTCCTCGAGGTCACACTGTTTTCCAGTAACTGAAGCTAGAGAAGCGGCCCTGGGAAGCCCCGGAAAACTCAGCTGATTAACATTTAACCCTATCCCAATAATACTCGCAGCTATAACCCCATTCGAGAGAATATTCTCAATAAGAATT
>DATHWA010000465.1:0-4832 GCA_035461025.1 Gillisia sp.
GCCGAACGGCCCCCAATTGGGTTGGCACTTCCATGCAGTAGTTGCACTGCCGTCACTCCCCCGGCGAGATTTCTGTAGATGTTGATATCTGTTGGATCCACCACATCTTCCATAGTAACCTCGGCTGTCGAGTTGTGTCCTGCTTCATTAATTGCAGATGCTGCGATGTGTGTATGCTCATCTATGATACCTGCCGTTAAATGTTTACCTGTAGCATCAATGACCCTGGCATTTCCTGCGTTTAAATTTTTTCCTACCCTGGAAATTTTTCCATTGTTTATAAGTACATCTGTTTCTTTAAGGATCCCTTCATTGGTATTGGTCCAAACCGTTGCATTCCTGAAAAGGATATTTTCCTGTTTTGGCATTTCCCGGGAGCCGTAAGCCATATTCGGAAATGTTACCGGGACAACATCTGCCACTTTTTTATCTTCCTCCTTTTTCGAATCTTCAGGCTCTCCTTTCCTGGTAGCCGTGAATGAAGTTTCGCTGCCGGTTGGTAGTATCGCCTTTCCTGAAATAATTTCAGAAGGGGAAGGTACCTGGGCTACCAGCCTTGTGAATTGGGTCTTTGTTGTATCAGCAGAAGATATAAGCAGATTCATCCATCCCTCACTGTAGGTGATCTTTGATTTCAGCTTATTCTCACCATCTTTTACTTCTACCTTTGGATCAGTTGGTTTACCTGTAATCTTTACTTCGTAGGTGTTGTTATTAATTTTAAGATCATATGTTCCTGCAAGGTCCACGGTATTCATATTTTCAAGGATTGCCCGGCGCCCCTGCACCCAATTTTCATAGATCACTGTCTCCTCCTCAAAATAATCTCCGGAGGTGATTATGAAATTTGCCCAGGCACCCTGTTTAAGAGCACCAAGGTTATTCTCCTGTTTCAAAGTCTTAGCAGGCACTGTCGTAAGTGCTGCCAGAGCTACTTTTTTATCAAGACCGTAAGAAACAGCTTTAAGTAAATTTTCACGGAACTTCTTCTCATCCTTAGAGTTATGCATTGTGATAACAAAAGGCACATTATTTTCTGCTAAAACTTTTAAATTGGCAGGCGTCTGATTCCATCTTTTCATATCCTGCAGGCTTACATAATTTGCCATAAAAGGATCTTCTACATCATAGGCGTCCGGAAAATCCAATGGGATAATAAAGGTCGCGTTCGTATTCTTTACTTCGTTTATCCTTTCATACTCCTGTCCACTTCCAAGGATCACATAATTCATATTGAATTCCCGGCCTATCTTGCCTGCTCTTAAAGCATCAAGAATATTATCGGTTTTAAAAACCTGTACCAGGTCTTTATTACTGTTAAGGGCTTCCAGGGCAAGATCCCTGTTACTGGCATTACCTTTTGAATACCAGTCGGCATCCATATAGCTTTGTCTTATTAAAGCCATTGCCCCCATAATAGAGGTAGGGTAAGCCTGGCGGGATTGTACACTTTTGTCAAAGGAAAGGAATTGAGAAGACCGGTCTGTCAGGATCCTTTCTCCTTCTGTTCCATCAGGGTTTAGAGCAACCAGGATTCCGGTACCTCTAATTATTCCATCCGGCATATGTGTGTTGACAACTCCAAATCCTCCCTTATGAAATTTGCCGGCTTCTTCCTTGCTGAAGCTAAAATGTTGCACCGCATTGGTTTCCGGTCTTATATGGTCATTCCAGTAATAGCCTTCTCTTTCAGCTTCATATTGCGGCTGATTCGAGTTGTTACCGTTACGTTGAGGTTTTTTGATCCCGAATTCGCTGTACACATCAATAAAAGAAGGATATACTTCCTTTCCTTTAAGATCTATACGATGGCTGTTAGCGGGAACATTAATTGATTTGCCTATGGCTGTAATTTTACCATCTCTAACTGCAAACATTCCATTCTCGATTACCGTATTGGGGTCTACGTGGATCTTTGCATTTTCAAAGACAGTGAAGTTGGTGTTCTGTGTCTTTACACCTTCATTGGTAGGAAAATAATCCTGGGCGTGTAGGCTTACCCCCGTAAAAAAGAGGGTACACAGTAGTAACTTTAATTTCATGAATTTTGGGTTATGGGGTTATCTGAAAATTTAAGGGCAGAATTTAGGAAAATTTTAATAAACTGGCCCAGTTTAAAAGGCATTTTCCACGTCGTCGAAATAATTAACCAGCAAAGCAACTACATAGCTGTAACTCTTCATGCCATCCTGCTGATTGTTGGCTTTTAAAAAACTATTATAACTGTAAAGGAAAAGCGGTTCAAATGGGTTTTGATGACTGGCCCAGAATTCCCGCACCTCGCGATAGTTCTCCATGATCCCGAAATTTATACTTTTTACCAGAACTTCTGCCTGGGGCCTGTCTCTAATGTAAAGCTCGTTCAGGCAGTACCGCAGGGCAAAGGTGAGTCCGGAATACCTGAAGTAGGGATCGGGATGATTCATAGTCGCAAGGCAGGCGATGAAATTGGCTTCATTTTCCTTCGCAAATCCCAACTGGTGGCCTATTTCGTGGCTGGCGGTGGTAGGGATCTTATATCTTACAATATTGGTGTTGACCTGGGCCTCACTGGTCAATGGATTTAAATATCCGTTAAACCCCATATACGTAAGAGGGATACTATAAAGTGAACGTTTGAGATTTTTCCCGTCGTAAGTAAGCTTGGGATATTCTTCCTTTAAATAATCAAATCCCTCTACAGTAGATCTTAATAAATCCCCTTTTTTAAATTTGTAAGAAACCTTCAGGCTGTCATTTCCGGTAAGTTCCATCTGCACCTCATTAGAGCGTTGGATCAAAGTCCTGGTAAGCAATACCAGTTCCTCTGTATTATAATCATTTTTTATTTTAAGGGTTTTATGTAGCGGAAGACGGTAATAGTTCAATCCCCAAAAGAGGTGAAAACAGCCATATATTATAGATGCAAAGGCAAAAACCTGCAGGATCCATTTTTTAGGATTTCTAAATCTGGTGTTCACTCTAATGGCAATCCACCTAATAACAGATATTATGAAAAACGCATACAAAAGGTCCCCAAGAGAAAAAGGGAGTACCCCGAGCGGATATCTCATGAATTTCGAGATATAGGGATATAGGCCGGTGCTATACCAGGTTTCCACAAATTGTGGATACCCGGCAAGGATCTTTACTGCAATATATTGCAGGGGTAAAAGAATGGCCAGAATGAGTCCTGCGTATTTTTTCACAAGCTAAAATTACAAACTAATAAAGGACCCGCAAATTTTCCTGCTTTCCTAATTACCAATATCTTTGTGAAGGTACCAAATAAATAAAGTTTCCCGGTTTTTCTTTTTAAGCTGAAAATGAGCAAGTGGCATTACAATTTTTCCAAAAGATGCTTGTTTTTTTCTAAAAAAAAGCTCCGTGAATTATGCTTTTGCTGAAGAATTGACCGGAAATTAAAATGAGTAAACAATTGAATAATCAACACCAATATATATGAATGAAGAAATTAGGGCTCTGGAGCCACGCGAACTTTGGAATAAATTTGCCGATCTAAACGAAGTTCCACGACCATCTAAAAAAGAGGAAAGGGTTATTGAATTTATAAAGAAATTCGGAAATGATCTACAGCTGGAAACCCTGGTGGATAAGGTTGGAAATGTGATCATTCGCAAACCTGCTACCCCCGGAATGGAGAATAAAAAACCTGTTATCCTGCAGTCGCACCTGGATATGGTGCACCAAAAAAATAATGATACTTCTTTTGATTTTGACTCACAGGGTATAGATATGTATGTTGATGAGGACTGGGTGAGGGCAAGAGGTACTACCCTAGGAGCAGATAATGGGCTGGGAGTGGCAACCATGATGGCAATTCTTGAAAGCACAACCATAGAACATCCTCCACTAGAGGCACTTTTCACCATAGATGAGGAAACCGGAATGACAGGTGCAAAAGGTCTGGAGCCGGGAATGCTTAAAGGGGAGATCCTGCTTAACCTGGATACAGAAGAAGATGATGAAATAGGAATAGGATGTGCCGGGGGAGTGGATATCACTGTTTCCGGAACATACCACGAGGAGGAAGTGCCACAAGGTGCGGCTGCCTTTAAGATCAGAGTAAAAGGTCTTTCCGGCGGACATTCTGGAATGGATATTATCAAGGGGCTGGGGAATGCCAATAAATTGATGAACAGATTGCTTTACAGAGCTTCTGAAGAACTGGAAGTTCGCGTGGCAGAGATCAATGGAGGAGGTCTTCGTAATGCGATTCCCCGCGAAAGCGAGGCTATTGTCGTATTAGATGAGATGCAGGTGAAGGCTTTTAAGGCTGAAATGGAAAAAGCTATTGAAGCAATTAAAACCGAATTTGCCAGCCTGGAACCAAAACTTGATATATCTATTGCAGAAACCGAAGTTCCTAAAAACATCATGAGCCATTCAAGCCAGGAAGTATTGCTTAAAGCAGTATATGCTGCTCATAATGGGGTTTACAGGATGAGTCCTGAAATTGACGGACTCGTGGAAACCTCTAACAATATTGCAAAGGTTGAAGTGAAAGAGGGGAAGATCAATATTAAATGTCTTACAAGATCCTCTGTAGATACCTCCAAAGAAGACCTGGCCAACAGCCTAACGGCAGTTTTTGAACTGGCGGGTTATGAGGTAGAATTGGCCGGGGATTATCCGGGCTGGGCACCTAACCGAAATTCAGATATACTTAAAGTGCTGGATGAGCTTTACCAAAAGATGAACGGAGAAAAAGCCAATGTCGCAGCGTGTCACGCCGGCCTGGAGTGCGGGATCATTGGACAACATTATCCGGAGCTTGATATGATCTCTTTTGGCCCAACCATCAGGGGAGCACATTCGCCAGATGAGCGGGC
>DATHWA010000466.1:0-8055 GCA_035461025.1 Gillisia sp.
GTGACCGGGGTTTATAGTGTGAATGAGGAACTTGACAGCAAATTCGTTTTTTCAACCCTTGACTTTGCCAGGTCTTTGCTTAATTTACCTGAAGAAGAGATCACAGCGATCGAGCTAAAATTGGCTCCGGGCGCAAAACCGGATGCTGTTAGTGATGATCTTAAAGAGATCTTTGGAGACCAGGTGGTGGTGCGCAACCGGGCCCAGCTCAACGAGACCTTATATAAAATGCTGAATACTGAGAACCTGGCGGTGTACCTTATTTTCACGCTGGTGGTGATTATTGCGCTTTTCAATGTGGTGGGCTCTATTATTATGGTGATCCTGGATAAAAGGGAAAATATAAAAACGCTCCACAGCCTTGGGGCTTCCCCCGGTGATATAAGGAACATCTTCTTTATGCAGGGCGCCCTTATGACCATCGTGGGAGGGATCATAGGAATGTTGGTAGCGCTATTGGTAGTGTACCTGCAGCTGCAGTATAACCTGGTGATGATCACACCAAGCCTGGCTTATCCGGTTCAGATAAAATTAGAGAATATATTTATTGTGCTGCTCACCATTGGCAGCCTTGGGATCCTGGCTTCCTGGATAGCGGCAAGCCGAAGCAAAAAAGCCCTGGAAGCCTAAGCGAATTCAAAGCCTGAAAATTCCTTTTCCACCTCATCAAAAGCAGCAAAAACATCTGCCGCATCATCGCTGGTCACCATTTTTTGTCGGAATTCTTTAAAGTGCGGAATCCCCTTAAAGTAATTGGTGTAATGCCTCCTGGTTTCAAAAACTCCCAGTTTCTCTCCTTTCCAGTCTATCGACATTTGAAGATGCCTTCTGGCAGCGCTCACTCTTTCTTCTAAAGTAGGGGGAGCCATATGTTGCCCTGTCTCAAAGAAGTGCTTTACTTCACGGAAGAACCACGGATAGCCTATACTGGCACGGCCAATCATTGCACCATCCAGGCCATAGTTATCGCGCATTTCCATAGCTTTCTCGGGGGTATCAACATCGCCGTTTCCGAAGACCGGAATATGCATTCGCGGATTGTTCTTCACATCTGCAATGGGTCTCCAGTCTGCCTCCCCTTTGTACATCTGCGCGCGGGTGCGGCCGTGAATAGAGATAGCTTTTGCCCCCACATCCTGAAGTCTTTCTGCCACTTCCACAATCTTGATGGAATCGTGGTCCCAGCCCAGTCGGGTTTTTATAGTAATAGGTAAATTAGTATGCTTTACCATTGCTGCGGTAAGGGAGACCATAAGGTCAATATCCTTCAGGATCCCGGCACCGGCACCTTTGGAAACTACCTTTTTAACCGGACAGCCAAAATTAATGTCGATCATATCAGGCCCGGACTTTTCCACGATCTCCACACTTTCCAGCATAGATTCCAGGTTAGCGCCAAAGATCTGAATTCCCACCGGACGCTCTTTCTCATAGATGTCCAGCTTCATCACACTCTTTGCCGCGTCACGAATAAGCCCTT
Organism: Gillisia sp.; assembly: GCA_035461025.1. Taxonomy (GTDB): domain Bacteria; phylum Bacteroidota; class Bacteroidia; order Flavobacteriales; family Flavobacteriaceae; genus Gillisia. The sequence goes on from DATHWA010000466.1 coordinate 1,481, forward strand.
CTGAAGAAATGAACTCTGTGAAAACAACATCTGCCCCCTGTTCCTTGCATAACGCACGAAACGGCGGATCACTTACATCTTCCATTGGTGCTAGCAACAACGGAAATTCCCCTACATCTATGTTTCCTATTTTGGCCACAGTTTTCTATTTGAGGATGCAAAATTAGGGAATAAAAGTGCTTTTAGCAACTCTCTTCTGAGAGTCTGGAATCTAGAGTCTAGAGTCTAGACCTTTGATTTTGAGGATAAGCAAGAGATAAGAATCGAAAACAAGAGTCTGGAGTCTGGAATCTGGAGACTAGACTTTTGGAATAGAACATCGAGAATAAACAAGGGATGCCGAGAAAAGCTACTTTTAACACGTTCCGACTATCCACTCTCCTCTTTCCACTCTCCACTATTAAGTCTAACAGCGTAGCGGTCCAGACTCTAGATTCTAGCAGCGCCAGCGGTCTTTTTTTTTACTAGTTACTCCCCAACCTCGCTCCTTCTTCAGCCTCAATCGCCCGGCTGTTGTCTCTTAGCTTGAAGTTTCCGAAGTTGTAGATCACGCCAAACCTTATTCTTCTGGTTTCGCCTTCTCTTACGAAATAGGAATTATTCTGGTTAAGGTAATTGGAAACCAGGGGAATGTTTTGTCCGTTAAAGATGTCATCGGCATTGATGGTGGCTACCAGCCTGTCGTTGAAAAAGCTTTTTCTAAGGCCTATGGAAAGTATGGTTTGAGGTTCATCAAAGCTATAGGAGCCGTCGATGTAGCCCGGAAGAAAGGATCCTGTAATTTCTGCTGAAAATGTCCCATCTTTGGATAAAGTAAGGTAGTTCTGGGCCATAATGTAAGCAGTATAAATATCATTGGTAACAACCTGATTTCCGCTTTCGAGGGCATTGAAATCATTCTGCATATAGAACATAGATGCATAGGCATATAGATACCACCACTCTGTCACATAATCATAATACATAATATCCAGGCTAAACTGCTGTGAGAAATCCATGTTGGCGTATACAGATCGCAATTGCCTGTTCACATTGTCCTGGAACGGTAGTGTCGCCATTGCATTTTCAGACTTGTCCCAGTAAAGATCAAAGGAAAGCTTGTTTTTATAGGTATAATTGAAATTGATCCTGTTGGCAATAGAAGGCCTTAAATTAGGATTTCCCTCCTGGAAGTTATTCTCGTTTATAAAATATCTGTAAGGATTAAGGCTTTGGAAGCGTGGGCGTCCAATTCGGCGGCTGTAGTCCAGTCCAAATGAGTGATTCTCCCCCGGGGTGTGCATTAAGTAGAAAGTAGGGAACATTTCAAAATATTCCTGGGTGTTCACAAGTCCCAGGGAAATGGAATTCCCTGTCACATCTGTATACTCTCCTCTTAATCCTCCTTTTATACTCCAGGCATCCCAATCCCTGGACCAGCTTAAGTATGCCGCATAGATATCCTCGTCATAATCAAAATGATCTGAAAACTCCTCAACAAAACCTCCACCTGCATTGGTGTCAAAGAAATCCATTCCACTTTGAGATCTTATTCCCGAATATTTTATTCCGGTCTCCAGGCTTGAACCGGCAAAGGGAGTTGAGTAATCTATTTTACCTGTATATATATCGGTATTTTGACCTGATATTGTAGAAAAGCTATTTCTGTTAAGCAAATTTCCACCCGGTAGGGTGTATCGGGTTTCGAGGTCCTGCAACTGGTCATCGTCATACTTCAAATAATTGGCCACTGCGGTAAGTGAGCCGCCGTTCTCTCCAACTTCGGTAGTATAAGTTGCGCTAAGCAGAATATTGTCCTGCTCATTACGAAGATCACTTCTGGTAGTAAAAAGTGAATCCATTTGCCCCTGCGGATTGTAAATTTCGGTTAACCCACGAATATCCGAGTCAGATTTTGGAGTTAGTTGGACATTTGCACTCAGGCTAAGAGAACTTCTTTCGCTAAGTGTGAAATCAATGATAGTATTAAGGTTGTGGGAGATCCTTCTGGAATCTTTCTCGAAGTCATTAAACCACCTCGAGTCAACACCTCCACCCGGTTCATAGAATTCAATAAAGCCCTCATCGTTCTTATAATCAAATCTGGAATCGAAATTATAGCTCGCAAAGACATTCACCCAGTCATTTTTATAATACTGGCTGGTTCCCACTAAATATTTTGGAACCACGGCTATCGTATTGGAGGCATTTAGACTTCCCTTATAACCAACAGAAATATTCTTACTTGTCTTGATATTAAGTATAGCCCCACCCTCAGCATCATATTTAGCCGGAGGATTTGTGATTACCTCAACAGATTTTATGTTAGCGCCGGAAAAACCTTCCAGTAACTGCTGTAGCTCCTGCTGGGTAAGATAAACCCTGCGATCATTGATATAAACAGTCGCCGGCCTATTTCTAACCATTAGCTGACCCTGGCTTTCTATCACCCCTGGGGTTCTTTTTAGTAATTCATAAGTACTTCCGGTGGACAGGGTTGTATTCTCCACGTTGAAAACCATCCTGTCTATAGTTTTGGTAACCGTTGGGTTTTTTGCATTGATTGTCACCTCGTCGAGTTCCCCCGCATCCTCTGTAAGTACCAGCGTAGGTATGGTGGAATTGCCATTTACATTCACGGAAGTAACATATCGCTCAAATCCTATAAAACTCACTGCGAGCACATATTCTTTTGGTGTTATATCCTCAAAAAGGAACTCTCCATCCTCATCAGAAACAGCTCCGCGGTATACAGTAACCGAGTCTGTTTCAAATAGCACAACATTCGCAAAAGCAACCGGGGATCGTTCACTGTCTTGCAGGTTACCTTTTACTGTATGTTGAGAATATATGGAATTAAAGAAAAGTAGGGCTATTATAAACAGAGGGCTGAAGCGCAATTTCTTCATTAGTGGGGGATAGTATTTTTTTAAAGTACGGTTTGATTAGCTCAAACAAATATACTATTTCCTTAAAAACATCTAAATTTTTCCTGAAAAACTTGAATAATTCTTATTGAAAATGCCTTAAAACCTACAGCAAGTCCTTTGTTAATCCAGCATGGCGTCATAAAGCACCTGGTGGATATTTGTGCGGGTATTGAGGCTGTATAAACGGGTATTGTCACGGGTTGGAGACACCCTGTTGGAAAGAAAAACATACAGCAGGTCAACTTCAGGATCCATCCAAACCATGATCCCTGTGAATCCGGTGTGCCCGTAACTAGCCAGGGAAGCATCCTGTGCTGTATTACGACTTTTTCCTTCTTCGTTATAATTCGGTTTGTCAAACCCAAGGGCCCGGTGATTATTGGAATCCGGGAAAGTGCGTTTAGTGAATTTTTCAATGGTTTCTGCGGAAAGATATCGCACCCCGCCATACTCACCTTTATTGAGGTACATCTGTAACAACTTTGCCAGGTCATTGGCGTTGCTGAATAATCCCGCGTGACCTGAAACCCCTCCAAGCATAATAGCTCCCTCATCGTGGACCGTCCCGTGGATTGGTTTGTGCCTGAAGTTATAATCATTTTCTGTAGGCACTATCCTTTCCTTTGGAAATTCCGGATTGAAGCCAAGAGTAGCGGCTCCCAGAGGCTTATAAAAATTTTGCTGTAAATATTCAGAAAAATCCTTTTCTGTCATACTCTCAACGACGCGTGGGGCCAGAATGAAAAAAAAATCTGAGTACACATATTTTTTCTCCCCGCTCACCGGGGATTTCCTTATTTCCTTTACAATCCTGTCCGGATAATTACGGTGCAGGTACATCTCATCTGTAATTTTGATAGGATACCTGGATGAAGAGTCCTTCTTTATTGTAGACCAGCGGTAACTGCCATTTTTCCTGAGGGTGTTTTTCCAGAAAGGGATCCAGGGTTTGAAACCCGCCTGATGAGTAAGAATATCGTAATAAGGAAGATCTGCTTTGTTTGATCTGCGGAAGGATGGAAGATGGCTGGCCAATGTTTGGTCCAGTTGAAACTTTCCCTCATCGTGCAATTTCATTAGTGCCGCCATTGTGGCTGAAATCTTTGTAACCGAAGCCAGATCGTAAAGGTCTTCCTTTTTCACTTTGATGGTATCGTGATATACGTGCTCCCCATATGCTTTGTGAAAAAAAACTTTCCCATTTCTGGCTGCAAGAACCTGCCCTCCGGGAATAGCTTTTGCATTGATTGCCTGTTGCATAAGGGAGTCTATTCCTGTGTTGAGGATCTTCGAATCAATTCCCACTTCTTCAGGAAGGGCATAAGACAACCTCAATCCTCCATTTACCGGAAGTCCCTCTCCCACCTTGAACTTTTTCCCGACACTTACAGGCAATTTTCCCGTAGCACTTGCTCCTCCAAAAATAAGCTGTGCTGCAAGTTCCTGTGAGTTTTTACTATCCTGGTAGGTAAGAATCAACCCGGTGGCATCTTCGATATTCGCTAGTTTCTCCATCACATATGGATTCTTGAAAAGGCTCACTACCGTTACCTTTTGTTGAATAAGCTCCTGCAGAAATTTCTGGACTTCCGCAGTCATTTTAATAGTATTCCGTGGAAATTTGCTGTTGTCGTGGATGCCGGTGATCACCAGGTTATATTCCTTTAATTTTTCTTTTATTGCAGAAATTTCTTCCGGGGAAGCGTCATCCTTTAAATTAAAATGCTCTACCTCTGTGTAAAGCGAAAGGCTTTTCTGAAAAGGAGTGACCTTCGCTGACCCGATTGAAACAGAGGCAATCTTAAGATTTTCAAGTTTTTGAAGCGGAAGGATGTTCAGTTTGTTTTTAAGCACGGTAAGGGATGCTTCAGTTAACCTTCGATTAAGAAGATTAGCCTCCGGGGTATTCAATTCTTCAGAAATATCCTCAAGACTGGTAGGTTCGTAATCCTTCAGTCCAACCCAATATTTTACTGCGAGCAACTTCCGGCAGCGCCTGTCAATCTCAGCCTGGCTAATTAAACCTTCATTGATAGCTTTTCGAATTTCGGCAATGGCTTTTGGCACATCTTCAGTAAATTCCAGCAGATCATTTCCTGCAAGGATCGCATCCTTGTCCACAACTCCGGGTTCATTCCCGTCTGTAACCCCCTTCATATTCATCGCATCTGTCACGGTGAGTCCCTGGAACCCAAGCTCTTCTTTAAGGAGGTCTGTGATTATTGGTCTGGATAAAGTGGAGGGAACGCCCGTGGAATCAAGGGCAGGAATATCCAGATGGGCCACCATTACTCCGCCTATACCGGCTTTCACCACTTCACGAAATGGATAAAGCTCCAGCGAGTCCAGTCTTGCCCTGTCGTGGTTTATTTGTGGCAGCGCGTAATGAGAATCTGTATCTGTATCTCCATGACCGGGAAAATGCTTGGCAGTAGTGAGCAAACTGTTGTCCTGCATACCCCTCATATAAGCGATAGATTTACTGGTCACATTGTATTTATCTTCCCCAAAAGAACGGTAATTAATTACCGGATTATTGGGATTGTTATTCACATCCAGCACCGGGGCAAAATTAAGGTGCAAGCCTGTCCTTTTGATCTGCCGCGCAACCTCTGCTCCCATATCATAGATAAGCGATTCATCCTGTATGGCACCAAGTGTCATTTGGAAAGGATAACTAATAGTGGTGTCGAGTCGCATTCCCAATCCCCATTCTGCATCAATAGCTCCCAACAACGGAACTTTGGACGCTGCCTGGTATTCGTTCATAAGCCGTACCTGTCTCACCGGCCCTCCCTGGAAAAATATGAGTCCGCCAATTTTTTGCTCCTTTATCAATTTAAGGATCTCCTGCCGGTGCTCGTCTCCCCTGTTGGAGTAAGCTGCCACCATGATAAGCTGGGCAATTCTCTCATCCGGGGACAGGGTTTCCATAATGGAATCTACCCATTTCGAATTTTCATATTGAAGGAATTCCGGGGTGATAGTTTCCTGTGATTGAGCAGATAATTGTTGAATTGTACCGACAAGAATTATAAGTATTAAAGACGAGAATTTCTTCATTTGTATTAAGGTTTGGGAGCTTTTTGTTTCAGCAAAATTTAAACTTTTATATAGATCTTTCTTTTATCCATAAAATATCCAACAAGCCACATTAACAGCATATAAATTGTTGCAAAAAGCAAGGATGCATTATAAGGTGTTAACCAGCTAAGGAAATAATTTTTGTAAATATAGGTTTTTGAGGCTGTGCCTTCAATATAAAAAACGTTCATCCACATTACCACGAGTCCGGACAGGACGAATATAAATAAGGGATTCCTTCCAAAGACCTCAAAGAAGTAGGTCCAATTCTTAACTTTAAGAATTTCTATGAAAAGGATGAGAAAACTTAGAAGTATAAGTACCCAGCCTACACTTAGCACTACATAGGAGCTTGTCCACAAAGGCTTATTTACGGGAAACCAGATGCTCCATATTTGGGCAAGGATAATAAATATAATTCCTACCACGGTAAGTTTCCAGATTGTTTTTATAGTATTACCCGAGCGCTGTATGAAGACTCCGGCTATATAACCCGCCACCACATTCACCACTGCCGGAAAGGTGCTAAGTATTCCTTCGGGATCAAAAGGAATCCCGAAGCCTTTCCAGAGATTTTCAGGG
>DATHWA010000467.1:0-4783 GCA_035461025.1 Gillisia sp.
TTATAATAGAGACAAGACACAGGAGACAGGAGACAGGAGACAAGAGACAAGACTAAAGAGAAGAGAAAAGAGAGAAGAGAAATGAGTGTAAAGACGCAAAAATTTGCGTCTCTATTCGACAACCTGGATATTGCCTACAAAAAAGTTGAAAAATATGGATAGACTCGCTGTCTCTCGCATCTGAACTCTTTCCAAAAAACCATATCTCCAATGCAACCTCCTATCCCCCATAAAAAAAGCCTCTCCGTAATGGAGAGGCTTTTAATAAGAGCCGATGGAGGGACTCGAACCCACGACCTGCTGATTACAAATCAGCTGCTCTAGCCAGCTGAGCTACATCGGCATCGAATATTTTATAATTCGTTGATTTTTCCTACTAAAGTCTGTGCTTTAGTTTCCAGCTCTTTTTCAATTGCTTTAAAGTGCTGTTTTTTGTTTTCAACATTTCTTTGGTTGATCTTTGCCATTAACTCATCAAAACCTTTGATCGCCTCATCAACGATTTCTTCAGTTTTTTTCGGGTCTTGCTTTGGGTTTGCCAATTGATGAACGTAAGCCGCCTCAATAATATCTCCCATCACATAATTCACGTCCCTTTTCAACAATCTTTTACTTGCCATTCCTAATAATTTTAGGCTGCGAATTTAGTCTATTTTTTAATATAAAAAACAAGTTCGGTAATTTTTTTTAGAGGCTAATTACCACTCCCCAACGGAAAAGATAGATTTCCCTGAATTAAAAAAAGTACTATTATTTTAAGCTTTTTAGCTTTTCGAGAGCCTTTTCTGTATGATGCGCTGCCTTCAAATTATTATAACGCATTTGAAGTTTGCCTTCCTTGTCAAAAAGAAAAGTTTCCCTACCGGGCACCAGCCCCATTAAAGAAGATTGTACCCCTAAAGCCTTTCTGGCCTTTTTATCAGGATCTGAAAGAAAGATAAACGGTAGATTGAATTTTTCAACAAAACGGGCGTGTGAGGCCTCAGTGTCTGAGCTTATTCCAATTACTTCTGCCCCCAAATCCTTAAATTCTTCATACTTATCGCGAAACTCACAAGCCTGCATAGTACAACCCGGGGTGAAATTTTTAGGATAGAAATAAATTACTACCGCCTTTTCTCCCACGTAAGTATCGAGATAAATATCCTTGCCTTCCTTATCTTTAAGACTTATATGTGGTAAAGAGTCTCCTACTTTCATATGTTCCGCGCAATTACTTTATTAAGAGAAAATCTGTCTCCTGCAGTAAATCTTTCAGAAAAACCCCAACAGAAAAATATCAATAATTAATCCCCTTTATAGGTCACATAATTACGGGCAGTTTCATATAAGGTAACCGCAAGTTCCAGGTTTTCTTTAAGGTGTGGTCGCAGCTTATTCCAAATTATAACCGCAATATTTTCTGCTGTGGGATTAAGGTCACGAAACTCTTCTACCTCCACATTAAGATTTTTATGGTCCAGAGCTGCCTCCACTTCAGCAGCAATAAGGTCTTTAAGGTATTTCATATCCACTACAAAGCCTGTTTCAGGATCAATCTCCCCCGTGACCGCGACCTCAAGATCGTAATTGTGCCCGTGATAATGAGGATTACTGCATTTACCAAAAACCTGTTCATTTTTAACATCATCCCAGTCTTTACGGTACAACCTGTGGGCAGCATTAAAATGTGCTTTCCTGTGAACTGTTACTCTCATTGTTCTATAGTTTGATAATACTTATCAAAAATGATCTTGAACCATTCTGTATAAATATGCGGATTCTCTTTCATATCCTTCCTTACATCCTCAAGGGGCAGCCACTTGTATGCTGCTGCTTCCTCGGGGTTAGGATTGGGCTCCCTATTAAATTTACCTACAAGGATGTGATCATACTCATGTTCTGTTAACCCATTATCAAAGGGAGCTTTGTAAATAAAGGAAATAGTATCCTTCAACTCCGTGCTAAAACCCATTTCCTCCTGTAAGCGCCTTTTTCCAGCCTCAATATTGCTCTCCCCCTCCCGCTGGTGACTGCAGCAAGTATTTGTCCATAATCCCGGGGAATGGTATTTTGAGTGGGCCCTTTGTTGCAGCATAAGCTCATTTTTATCATTAAAGACAAAAACTGAAAATGCCCTGTGCAACAGTCCTTTTTCATGAGCTTCCATTTTAGGCATTAAACCCATTTGCTCATCTTTTTCGTTAACTAAAATTACCTTTTCTTCTGCCATAGCTTTTAATGATCTTCAAAAATACAAAATCACCCCAAGACTTTACCATTGCTATAATAGAAAGATTAAGCGGGTTGTATAAGGCAAACGAATGAAAGTTGGAAGTAACTTCAGCACCTACATAAAACAGGGTAGCCAATTAACAGACTGAGAGATAAAATAACCCCTCCTGCTCCTCCACATTTTGACATTAGTTTTACGGTACAATTATTAGAATTTTTGGCAATTCATCCTTTGTATAGAAAGCGGTCAATGATACCAACTCAAGAGGGTGATTTGGGAGCTAAATTTTCCAGGACCCACGCTGGGTTTTACACAAGTGGTAAAGATATTCTTTTACAAGTAATAAGAATTTGGTCCAGGTTCTAAATTCCAGAATACGCAGCGATCCAGACTCACTTAACGGTAGGAATGTTAGGATTTATTAAACTGGTTTCCCACCTCCTATTTCTACTCCAAAAATTTTATCTTTGCAGCCTTAAATAAGCATATGAAGTTTAGCGACGAGATCAAACGCAGAAGAACATTTGGTATTATTTCCCACCCCGATGCGGGTAAAACCACTCTTACAGAAAAACTACTCCTTTTTGGTGGTGCTATACAAGAGGCAGGTGCCGTAAAATCCAATAAGGTGAAGAAAGGAGCAACCAGTGACTTTATGGAAATAGAAAGGCAACGGGGAATTTCTGTTGCAACCTCTGTTCTTGCATTTGAATATAACGGCACTAAGATAAATATTCTTGACACCCCCGGGCACAAGGATTTTGCTGAAGACACCTTCCGTACACTTACTGCTGTAGACAGCGTAATTGTTGTAATTGACGTTGCAAAAGGTGTGGAGGAGCAAACTGAAAAACTCGTAGAGGTTTGCCGGATGCGTAACATCCCTATGATCGTTTTCATCAACAAAATGGACCGTGAAGGGAAGGATGCTTTTGAGCTGCTTGATGAAATTGAACAAAAACTTAGTCTCACTGTGACACCTTTAAGTTTTCCCATTGGAATGGGTTATGATTTTAAAGGGATCTACAATATTTGGGAGAAAAATGTAAACCTTTTCACGGGAGATCCCAGAAAGGATATTGAAGATACCGTTGAAATATCAGATCTTAATTCTGAAGAACTTGACAGGCTTATAGGAGAAAAGGCTGCCAATACATTAAGGGAGGAACTGGAACTGGCACAGGGGGTTTACCCAGATTTTGATAAAGAAGCCTACCTGGCCGGGGACTTACAACCGGTATTCTTTGGCTCTGCTTTAAATAACTTTGGGGTAAGGGAACTTTTGGATTGCTTTGTAAGCATCGCCCCTACTCCACGTGCAAAGGATAGCGATACCAGGACTGTGCAACCTGATGAAAAGGATTTTACAGGTTTTGTTTTTAAGATCCACGCCAATATGGATCCGAAGCACCGGGACAGGCTGGCATTCATTAAGGTTGTATCTGGAAAATTTGAAAGGAACAAGCCTTACCTCCATGTACGCCATGGAAAAAATTTAAAATTTTCCAGCCCAAATGCCTTCTTTGCTGAAAAGAAGGAGATCGTTGATGTATCCTACCCCGGGGATATCGTGGGGCTTCACGACACCGGTAATTTTAAGATAGGTGACACATTAACTGAAGGTGAAGTCTTAAACTACAAGGGAGTCCCCAGCTTTTCTCCGGAACATTTCCGCTATGTGAACAATGCAGATCCTATGAAATCCAAGCAGCTGGAAAAAGGTCTGGACCAGCTTATGGATGAGGGGGTAGCACAGTTATTCACCCTTGAGCTCAATGGAAGGAAAGTCATTGGAACAGTTGGTGCCTTACAATTTGAGGTGATTCAGTACAGGCTTGAGCACGAATACGGAGCCAAGTGTAGTTATGAGAATTTAAATGTTTATAAAGCAACATGGGTGGAACCGAAGGATCCCAAAAGTGAAGAATTCAAGGATTTTCAAAGGGTTAAATCCAAATTCCTGGCTAAGGACAAAAGAGGTCAATTGGTATTTCTTGCAGATTCCCAGTTTTCCTTACAAATGACCCAACAAAAATACCCGTCAATTAAATTCCATTTCACATCAGAATTTTAATCTTTTGAGGAATCAAAACCCCTTCTTCCAAGAAGGATCTCGAAAAATAGTTTAAAATCTGATATTAGACTCCAGAAGGGATATTTAAAGGTGGCCGGTTTATTCTTTTCAAAGAAAGCATGGCCTATCCATGCAAATCCATAACCTACCAGAGGGATTAAAATCCATCTCCAGCCCCAACCTTGTAGTATAGCCAGGAAGAGTAGAATAAAAACCAGAAATGTTCCAATAAAATGAAGGATCCTACTTGTCATGTTTTGGTGTTCTTTAAGATAGAATCGATAAAACTCTGAATAAGAAGTAATTTGGTCGCTCATATGAGTATTATGGTTTAGAGTTGCTCAAAATTATATTGTTTTACTAAAACATTGGCTATTTTCCACTCCTGCATACTGGCCATAATTCTCTATTAGCTCGTAACCCTGTTTTTTATATAGGGCAATTGCATCCGGTTGTCTAACTCCTGTCTCCAGAATGCACCTATTATATTCCTG
>DATHWA010000468.1:0-7947 GCA_035461025.1 Gillisia sp.
GAATATGCCGGAAACCATGAAGCAACTCGCCTGGGTGCAGTTTTTTTCCTGGTTTGCATTATTCTCCATGTGGATCTATACCACACAGGCTGTGACGGGACATGTATTTGGTACCAGTGACACAACATCTGAACTTTATAATGATGCGGCAGACTGGGTAACGGTTATGTTTACGGTTTACAACGGGGTGGCCGCTGCAGTGGCATTTTTACTGCCGGTACTCGCAAGAAGGACCAGCAATAAATTCACGCATTTACTTGCACTTTGTTTTGGAGGAATAGGCCTTATTTCCATTTTTTTCCTTTCAAGCAAGGTTGGGTTACTTTTGGCAATGGTGGGGGTAGGGATTGCCTGGGCCAGTATCCTTTCCATTCCTTACGCAATGCTTTCGGGCTCCCTGCCTTCAGCAAAAATGGGATATTATATGGGAGTTTTTAATTTCTTTATAGTTATTCCCCAAATTGTAGCCGCAACTATACTGGGCTTTTTGGTCAAGGAATTTTTTAATAATGAACCAATTTACGCTCTTATAATAGGTGGATTTGCAATGATACTTTCAGGCCTGCTAACTTTAAGAGTAAAAACACAAAAACAAATTAATGTTATTGAACAGCAATAAAGGGGTAATCTTTGACCTTGACGGGGTTATCGTGGATACCGCAAAATTTCATTACCTGGCCTGGCGAAAACTTGCCAATAGCCTTGGGTTTGATATTACTGAAGCCCATAATGAAGAGCTCAAGGGAGTGAGCCGGGTGAAATCTCTTCAAAAGATATTGGATTGGGGCAAGGTAAAACTTACCGAAGATCAATTTATGGAACAAATGGCTCTTAAAAATGATAATTACCTCTCCTACATATCTACTATGAGCCCGGATGATATTCTTCCGGGGGTCTCAAAGATCATTGAATTCTTACTTGAGAATAACGTTCCCATTGCTTTGGGATCTGCCAGTAAGAATGCAAGGATTATTCTTGAAAAGACAAATCTCTACCAAAAATTTAATGCCGTAGTGGACGGCAATGATGTTTCCAAAGCAAAACCAAACCCTGAGGTCTTCTTAATTGCTGCAGAAAAATTAAATGTTGTACCACAAAACTGTATTGTTTTCGAAGATGCCAGAGCGGGAGTAGAGGCAGCCAATATCGCAGGGATGCTAAGTATTGGAATAGGAGATAAAAAGAATTTAGGGGAAGCGGACTATGTTTTCACCGATTTTACGGAAATTGAAATAAATTTTATTAAAAACTTATTGGAAAAATAATATGAACCAGGATTATATAATACCAGACAGTTGGTCTATCATCGAAGAAGGATTTGAAAAAGACCGCGTAAAATCATCGGAAAGTTTATTCAGTATAGGAAACGGCGCAATGGGACAGCGAGCCAATTTTGAGGAAACCTATACCGGGCCTTCTTTTCAGGGGAGCTATATAGCGGGAGTTTATTATCCGGACAAAACTAAAGTTGGCTGGTGGAAAAATGGATATCCCGAATATTTCGCCAAGGTATTAAATGCTCCAAATTGGATTGGGATAGAGGTAGAGATAAATGGAGAATCACTGGATCTAAACACCTGTAAAGAAGTTAAAGATTTTCGGAGGGAGCTTAATATGAAAGAAGGCTGGTATAAGAGAAATTTTACTGCTACGCTTCAAAACGGAATAAAAATAAAAGTAACGGCTACCAGGTTCCTGTCAATGGACCTGGATGAAATAGGTGTTATAAATTACGAGGTGGAATTGCTGGAAGGTGATGCAACGGTGGCATTTCAACCTTACCTGGATAGCGGGATTACGAATACAGATGCGAACTGGGAAGAGAAATTCTGGAAAACCCTGGATGTAAAGACAGATGGTCACCAGGGGTTTATCACCTCCAAAACCCTTAAAACTGAATTTCACGCCTGTACCTTTATGGAATCCTCCTTTCTTATTAATGGAGAAAAGGCAGATGCTAAATTTCAAAAGGAGACACTGGAGAATAAGGTGATCTTTACCTACAGTCATGATCTTAAGCAGGGAGAAAAGGCCAGCTTTCAAAAATTTGCGGGATATGTTACAGATATGAATCACAATAGGGATGGACTTATTGAGGCTGCAAAATCTGTGATGGCAAAGGCAACCGCAAAAGGCTATCACGAATTACTTGAAATGCAAAGGGAGGCCTGGGCCAAAATATGGGAAATGGCAGATATCGTTATTGAAGGTGATGTAAGGGCTCAACAGGGAATTAGATTTAATATCTTTCAGCTTAACCAAACCTATTCAGGAAAAGATGAGCGGCTTAATATAGGTCCTAAAGGTTTCACTGGTGAAAAATACGGTGGGAGTACTTACTGGGATACAGAAGCTTATTGCATACCTTTTTATATGGCAACCAAGGATCAACATGTTGCGAGAAACCTTCTTACCTACAGGTATAACCACCTTGGAAAGGCGATTGAAAATGCCGAGAAATTAGGGTTCTCAAAGGGGGCTGCACTCTATCCAATGGTTACTATGAATGGTGAAGAGAGTCATAATGAATGGGAGATCACTTTCGAGGAGATACACCGTAACGGGGCCATGGTTTTTGCAATTTACAATTATGTAAGGTTCACAGGTGATTTTGATTATATCCCGGAAAAAGGGCTGGAAGTTATGATCGCGATTGCAAGATTCTGGAAACAGCGTGCAACCTTCAGCAAAGCAAAAAATAAATATGTGATTCTTGGCGTAACCGGCCCAAATGAATATGAGAATAATGTTAACAATAACTGGTACACCAATTATATAGCAAAATGGTGTCTGGAATATTGTACTGCAATGATCAAAAAGGTAAAAGAAACCTATAAGGATGATTTTGAAAGAATAAAAGGGCATACCAAACTTGATTATACTGAAGTGTTGAAGTGGAAGGAAATAGCAGAGCAAATGTATTTCCCATACTCAGAAGAAAAGGGAGTGTACCTTCAGCAGGACGGTTTTCTTGACAAGGAGATCATTCCTGTCTCGCAACTGGACAGATCTCACCGCCCAATTAATCAAAAATGGAGCTGGGACAGGATCCTTAGATCCCCTTATATTAAGCAGGCAGATGTTTTACAGGGATTCTATTTCTTTGAAGACCATTTTAGCCTGAAGGACATGGAAAAGCATTTTAATTTCTATGAGCCATTAACAGTTCATGAATCATCGCTTTCCCCTTGTGTTCACAGTATACAGGCTGCGAGACTGGACAGGATGGAGCAGGCTTACGAGTTCTATTTGCGTACATCCAGGCTGGACCTTGATGACTATAATCACGAGGTTGAGGAAGGATGTCATATCACGAGTATGGCCGGAACATGGATGAGCATCGTGGAAGGTTTTGGAGGTATGAGGGTTGAAAATGACCAGTTATGCTTTTCTCCAAAGATCCCCGAACAGTGGACGGCTTATTCCTTCAAAATTAATTTCAGGAACCATATCGTAAAAGTGCGCATGAACGGTGGCAGCACTAGTTTTTCCCTGGAAGGAGAGGACGCCCTTGATATTAAAGTTCACGGGAAACCTGTGACCATTGAACCGGGCGAGGTAGTGACCATATAAAAAATAGGGGATAATTTTAAATTATTAAATGTTAAAGAATACAAACATGAATAAATGCTTGTTTACGCTTGTGTTCCTGGTTTCACTGGGAATACAGGCGCAAATAGAGAAGGTAGAACCACCCTTCTGGTGGAGTGGAATGCAACAGGAAGAACTACAAATAATGTTCTATGGTAAAAATATAACGGAATATGATGTAACGGCCGGGGACAATGTTCTTGTAAAAAATGTCACCAAAACAGAAAATCCAAATTATATTTTTCTTACCATCCAAACCAGAGATCTTTCCGCAGGAACTTACAAGCTGGACTTTAAGCGGAAAGGTAAAACAGCCTTCAGCAAGGAATATGAGCTTAAAGAGCGCAGGGAAAATTCTGCTTCCCGGAAAGGATTTGATGCCAGTGATGTGATTTACCTTATTATGCCAGATAGGTTTGCAAATGGAGATACCTCTAACGATTCACATCCTTCAGTAACCGAAAAAGCAAACAGGGAACACCTGGGAGGCCGTCACGGAGGAGACATTCGCGGGGTGATTAATAATCTTGATTATCTTGAGAACCTGGGAGTAACCGCTATTTGGAGCACCCCAATGTTGGAGGATAACGATCCTGCGTATTCTTATCATACCTATGCCCAAAGTGATGTTTACAGAGTAGACCCGCGTTACGGCAGCAATGAGGAGTATAAGGAACTGGCAAGTGAGATGCATAAAAGGGACATGAAACTTATAATGGATTATGTCACCAATCACTGGGGGGCAGAGCACTGGATGATCAAGGACCTGCCAACTTATGACTGGATAAATCAGTTCCCCGGCTATGAAAATTCCAATTACAGAATGACCACCCAGTATGATCCCAATGTAGCAGAGATCGATTTGAAATATTGTGTAGATGGCTGGTTTGTAAGGACGATGCCGGATCTTAATCAGCGCAATCCGCTGGTTCTAAATTATCTTATTCAGAATGCCATCTGGTGGATAGAGTATGCAGATCTTGATGGATTTAGAGTAGATACCTATTCTTATAATGATAAAGAAGGGATTGCAAAATGGACCAAAGCTATCATGGATGAGTATCCCAACTTTAATATTGTAGGTGAAGTTTGGATGCACGACCAGTCGCAAATCTCTTACTGGCAAAAAGATTCTCCTATTGGAGCCATTCAAAGTTATAACTCCTATTTACCATCTGTAATGGATTTTACCCTGCACGATGCTATTCTTGAAATGTTCAAGGAAGAGGAGGCATCCTGGGACAAGGGAATGATAAAGGCTTATGAGAATTTTGTGAATGATTTCCTTTATGCCGATATTGATAATCTGCTGGTTTTTGCGGGTAATCATGATACAAACCGCATCAATGAGCAGTATGATGGTGATCCTGATATTTACAAACTGGCCACAACATTAGTGTTAACCACCCGGGGTATCCCGCAGCTATATTACGGGGATGAAATTGGGATGCGTGGGGATAAAGGCAAAGGTGATGGTGACATAAGAAGGGATTTTCCGGGAGGCTGGGAAGGTGATGAGAATAATGCCTTTACTGCTGAAGGAAGGACAGATTTTCAGGAAGATTATCACTCCTTTACTAAAACGCTTCTTAACTACAGAAAGAACAAGGAGGTATTACATTTTGGGAAGTTGCTTCAGTATTTACCTGAAGATAATGTATATGTCTATTTTCGATATAACCAGGATGAGCGGGTGATGGTGGTACTGAATAATAGTCCTGATGAACGGAATATTGAGCTGAAGCGTTATGCTGAAGGTTTGAAAGGGCATAATAATGGTAAGGATATTCTAACAGGTTCTTCTATAAACTTAAATGGAAGCCTGAAAATAGGTGGAAAAACCCCTATGGTAATAGAATTAAATTAGAAAATTTGAAAAAAAAGAAATCCGCATATCACACAAAATTTAGGCTACAGGTCTTAATGCTGGCATTTTTTACCGCGCTCATTTCACAGGCTCAGGACGCGTTACATAATCAGGACATCGTGCATAGTCAGGACACCTTACATAGTCAGGATACCGTACATAAAATGGTGCAGGAGAACCGGGATTCTATTGTAATCGCCTCAAAGGAGGGTGTTTTTTCCCTAACTTTTAAAGGACGGGACATGCTGGAAACCAGCTTCTCTTCAAATACAGGGAACAGTGATTCCCTTGTAGTCCATATGGGTAACGGGGAGCAGAATCTAAAATTAAATGTTTCAGAAGTAGCAGATTCTCTTTCCCTTTCTTCAGAAGGTGTAGACATCCTGATCAAAAAAGAACCATTTGGGATAACCTATAATTTCCACCAGGTTTGGGTAGATTTCAGCAATGGAAAAAGGCATCTTCCGGGAAGCAGGGTCACCGTTTCTACTGAAGAAAAACTTATTCCCTTGTTCGTAAGAAGTGGGGCAGTATTCCCGGTTCTGGAAGAAGAAAAATTCGGGAAGCCATTTAGGCACCTTCAGCTTCATTATATATTTTCTTCGGAAAAAAATAAAAAACAGAAAGATACCTGTGATGTTGAAATTTTTGGTACTTATTGTTATGATATAAATATTGAAACCGGGGAAAGCCTGGATATTGTAATACAACGGGAAGCCATTCCCCTGGCGCAGCGGGGTGAGAAAAAAGATGTGGAAGAGGTGGATTTCGTGGTGCATCCTATTAACAGGACCGTAAGCTTTGTTTGGGTGAATGGTATAAAATATACCGGCAAAAATTATATGCACGAGGGAAAACTTATTGTTCCGCTTAATTTCCGGGAAGACAAATCTGTTATTAAAATTGAGTGGAATTAATGAGTATGATGAGCGCTTTGCTTACATAATATTGAAGAAATAATACATCTATGAGAAGGAAAGATTATGCAATGGGAGTTACTTTAATGGTAACTCTCCTGCTTTTTGCCTGTAAATATGAGCCACAATCGCAAATCAATGAACCAGCAGCTACAGAGATGAAGAAAAAAGAAGTGGTTTACCAGGTTTTTACAAGATTGTTTGGGAACACCAACTCCACTAACAAACCCTGGGGTACTTTAGAGGAAAATGGGGTTGGAAAATTCAGTGATTTTACAGATGAAGCCCTCGGGGAAATCAAAGATCTTGGGGTTACCTACATTTGGTATACAGGGGTGCCGCAGCATGCTTTAATAACAGATTATACCGAATATGGGATCTCTCTCGATGACCCCGATGTGGTAAAGGGACGTGCAGGTTCTCCTTATGCAGTTAAGGATTATTACAATGTTAACCCGGATCTGGCAAATGATCCTGCAAAAAGGCTTGAGGAGTTTGAAGCATTGATTGCCCGCACTCATAATGCCGGTATGAAGGTTTTAATAGATATAGTACCCAATCATGTTGCCCGAAGATATGAAGGCTATACAAATCCTGAAGGCACTCAGGATTTTGGAGCAGAAGATGATACAACGGTCACCTATCACGTTAACAATAACTTCTATTATAATCCGGGAGAAGAGTTTCGGGTTCCGGATTGGAAGGATGGGTATGAGCCTCTTGGGGGAGAAGAGAATCCAATGGCTGATGGGGAGTTTGAAGAGGTCCCTGCAAAATGGACCGGGAATGGTTCCCGCCAGTCACAACCGGATATGAACGATTGGTATGAAACTGTAAAAATAAATTATGGCGTGAGTCCTGAAGGAAAAAAAGATTTCGCTGACCTACCTGAAGGATTTGAAGATGAAGATTATAAGGCGCATTTCAATTTTTGGAAAGATAAAACAGTGCCGGACTCCTGGATAAAATTCAGGGATATCAGCCTTTACTGGATTGATAAGGGAGTAGATGGTTTTAGGTTTGATATGGCAGAAATGGTCCCGGTTGAATTCTGGTCCTATATGAATTCTGCAATTAAGATGAGAAATCCTGATGCTTTTTTACTGGCCGAAGTATATCAGCCGCACCTGTACAGGGATTATATCAAGAAAGGGAAAATGGATTATCTGTACGATAAGGTGCAATTATATGATACCATAAAGAATGTAATGCAGGGGCATGGAAGCACAGATAATATCCCTCCAATCCAGGAAGATTTGAAGGATATTGAACAACATATGCTGCATTTTCTAGAGAACCATGATGAGCAAAGAATTGCAAGTCCGGAATTTGCCGGAAGTGCGCAAAAAGGAAAGCCTGCGATGGTAGTGTCAGCCACAATCAGTTCAGCTCCAACCCTAATCTATTTTGGACAGGAAGTGGGCGAGCCCGGGGAAGAGGATGCTGGATTTGGAAAGCCTTCGCGCACTTCGATATTTGATTACATTGGAGTACCGGCACATCAACGCTGGATGAATAATAAAAAGTTCGATGGCGGCCGGTCTACTGCTGCGGAAAAGGAGCTAAGGGATT
>DATHWA010000469.1:0-14997 GCA_035461025.1 Gillisia sp.
TGCAATGGATGCTATCGCTCGCCAGCCAGAAGCTTCTGGAAAGATCCAGACTGCTATGATTATTGCTGCGGCTCTTGTAGAGGGTGTTGCCCTTTTTGGAGTTGTTGCTGCATTACTAGGGGTACTTACTGTACCTGCTTAGTCCTTAAGTTTAGAAACCGGTTCCCAACGGTTGGTTGGGAACTGGTTTTAATTGATGCGAATGATTAAAAATTTATATATATAATTAATTATGGATTTAATAACTCCTGAAGTTGGCTTGTTCTTCTGGCAAACCGTAGTTTTTTTAGTTTTGATCTTTACAATGGCAAAATTTGCCTGGAAGCCTATCCTTGGGGCTGTTAAAGAGAGAGAAGACTCTATTAACAATGCACTTGCATCTGCAGAAAATGCGAGAAAGGAAATGCAGAATTTACAGGCAGACAACGAGAAGTTGTTGCAGGAAGCTCGTGTAGAGCGTGATGCAATTCTAAAGGAGGCCCGTGAGATCAAAGAAAGGGTTATAAACGATGCTGCTACAGAAGCACAGCTAAAAGCTGATAAGATCGTAGCACAGGCTCAGGTTATAATAGAGAATGAAAAGAATGCTGCTATGGCAGAGATCAAGAACCAGGTAGCAACCCTATCTATCCAGATCGCTGAGAAAGTAGTACGAGAAGAATTATCCAGCAAGGAGAAGCAGCATAAGCTGGTTGAGACAATGCTGGAAGATGTTACCTTAAACTAGTACCATGAAAGGGACAAGAGCTGCACAACGATACGCAAAGGCAATATTAGAACTTGCAAAGGAACAGAATGCCTCAGATGCGGTTTACAAGGATATGGAAACTATTTCCCAAACCATAACTGCCAGCAATGAGCTTCAAGATGTTCTTTCCAGCCCTGTTGTAAAATCAAGCCTTGTGAAGAGCGCTTTAAGAGAGATATTTAAAAATGCTCATGACGTTACACTGGGTTCTTTTGATATCCTTTTGGACAATAAGCGTATTGCAATTTTAAAGCATGTGGCTCAAAAGTATATGTCACTATACAACGAGCTTAATAATATACAGGTTGCTATTGTAACAACTGCCATACCTCTTGATGCTTATCTGGAAGAAAAGATCCAGGCCAAAATAAGAGAGATCACCGGCAATAGTGCTACTATAGAAAATGTTGTGGATCCATCTATTATTGGAGGTTTTATCCTTAGAATTGGAGATCTTCAATATAATGCCAGCGTTTCAAAAAATTTCCGCAACCTGAAGAGAGAGTTTAAAAACAACACATTTACAACACAATTTAATTAAAACAGATACTCTTTAAGAGTGTCAATTTTATTCTAAATATTATGGCCGAAATAAATCCTGCTGAAGTTTCAGCAATATTAAAAAAACAACTTTCAGGTTTTGAAGCAAAGGCTTCTCTTGATGAGGTAGGTACTGTACTTACTGTAGGAGATGGTATTGCACGTATTTACGGTTTGGGTAATGCCCAGTATGGTGAATTAGTGGAATTTGAAAGCGGTTTGGAAGGAATTGTTCTAAACCTTGAGGTAGATAACGTTGGGGTGGTAATTCTGGGACCTTTTAAGGAAATTAGAGAAGGTTCTGTTGCCAAAAGAACCAATCGTATTGCTTCAATTAGAGTAGGTGAAGGTATTACCGGAAGGGTTATAGATACTCTTGGAACTCCAATTGATGGAAAAGGGCCTATCCAGGGAGAAACTTTTGAAATGCCACTTGAGCGTAAAGCACCAGGGGTAATTTACAGGGAGCCTGTAACTGAGCCACTTCAAACAGGGATCAAAGCTATCGATGCAATGGTACCGGTAGGAAGAGGACAAAGGGAATTGGTAATTGGTGACCGCCAGACAGGTAAAACGGCAGTTTGTATCGATACCATCCTTAACCAAAAAGAATTTTACGATGCAGGGGAACCTGTATATTGTATATACGTTGCTATAGGGCAAAAAGCTTCTACTGTTGCAGGTATCGCAAAAGTACTTGAAGACAAGGGAGCTCTTGCTTATACTACCATAGTTGCTGCAAATGCATCAGATCCTGCTCCTATGCAGGTTTATGCTCCATTCGCAGGTGCTGCAATTGGGGAGTACTTTAGAGATACAGGTCGTCCTGCACTTATTGTATATGATGATCTTTCTAAACAAGCCGTAGCTTACCGTGAGGTATCTCTTTTATTACGTCGCCCACCGGGACGTGAAGCATATCCTGGTGACGTTTTCTTCCTTCACTCAAGATTACTGGAGCGTGCTGCAAAGGTGATCAACGATGACAAGATCGCGAGTGAAATGAATGACCTGCCGGATTCTATTAAGCACCTTGTAAAAGGTGGCGGATCTTTAACTGCCTTACCTCTTATTGAGACACAGGCGGGAGATGTATCTGCATATATTCCTACCAACGTAATTTCTATTACAGATGGTCAGATCTTCTTAACATCAGACCTTTTCAACTCCGGGGTTCGTCCTGCGATTGATGTGGGTATCTCTGTATCACGTGTGGGTGGTAATGCACAGATCAAGTCTATGAAAAAAGTTGCCGGTACACTAAAACTGGATCAGGCACAATATCGTGAACTGGAGGCATTCGCTAAATTCGGATCAGACCTTGATGCGGCTACGATGAATGTGATCGAGAAAGGTAAGAGAAACGTGGAGATCCTTAAGCAGGCAGAAAATGATCCTTTCCCTGTGGAAGAGCAGGTAGCGATCATCTTTGCAGGTTCAAAAAACCTTCTTAGAGCTGTACCTGTTGACAGAATAAAAGAATTTGAAAAAGAATACCTGGAATTCCTTAATATGAAACATCGTGACGTACTTGACGGCCTAAAAGCCGGTAAGCTTACAGACGAGATCACAGATACGCTTACGAATGTAGCTAAGGAACTTTCAACTAAATATAAAAAGTAGTATTGAGTATAGAGAATTGAGTATTGAGTAACTCTTTTTCTGTTTCAAGGTTGAATTATAAGTATTGAGAATTAGATCTAATATCTAATATCTCAATACTCAATACTAAAATAAAATGGCAAACTTAAAAGAATTACGCAGCAGGATTACATCTGTATCATCTACGATGCAAATCACCAGCGCCATGAAGATGGTGTCTGCAGCTAAGTTGAGCAAGGCACAGGATGCGATTACTGCAATGCGGCCTTATTCTGAAAAGTTAACAGAATTGTTGCAAAGCTTAAGCGCGACCAAGGAAGGAGATGCAGGCAGCAAATATTCTGAAAAAAGAGAAGTGAAGAAAGTGTTGATCGTGGCAATATCCTCTAACAGGGGGCTTGCCGGGGCATTTAATACCAATATTGTGAAAGGGGTGAGACAACTTGCTTCTACCACCTATGCAGGTAAGGATGTGGAACTTCTAACCTTAGGTAAGAAGGCCAGCGATGTATTGAAAAAGACCTTTACGATCTCACAGACGAATAATGCGATTTATGAGAACCTTGACTACGAGCATGTAGCTGAAATTGCTGAAGAGCTAATGCAGTTGTTTGTAGAGGAGAAATATGATGAGATCGCGATCATTTACAATCAGTTTAAGAATGCCGCTACGCAAATTGTAACTACAGAGCAGTTCCTGCCTATTCAGCAGTTTGAAACAGATGAAAATATAACCCTTGACTATATCTTTGAACCTTCAAAGGAGGAAATAGTAAAAGACCTTATTCCAAAGTCACTGAAGATGCAGCTTTTCAAAGCGATGAGTGATTCCATTGCTGCAGAGCACGGTGCACGTATGACTGCAATGCATAAGGCGACAGATAACGCTACAGACCTGAGAAACTCTCTTAAACTGTCCTATAACAAAGCGAGACAGGCATCTATTACCAATGAGATCCTGGAGATCGTAGGTGGAGCAGAGGCTCTTAATAATTAGAAGGATGAAGCTCCGGCAACGGGGAATTATATAAAACAATAGTAAGAAAACCCTGCCTTAAAAAGCAGGGTTTTTCTTTTGGCAAGCAATTTGTTTTATACCTTTAGATCTTAAGGCCGTATTGGCCCGGGGATAACCTCCTAAAACCATAAAAATGAGAAATCTTTTACCCTTATTCAGTTTGATCCTGGTCGCTATATTTTTCAGCAGTTGTGCCGGAAATAAAGGTTTGCAGGAAAAGGCTCCGGCTCAATTTCAGCAGGCATATTCTACTACAGATGCTGCTTCAGTAAAACTCTTTATCCCCGTGAGTGCAATACAATCTGAAAGGGTGGAACTGGATAGCGTTTATTTTAGAGGAAGAAAAGCTCCACTTATAATAACTCCGGAAAGGCCGGGGGTATATATGGCCAATTTTGATACAGGAAAACCGGATATCATCATGCACGAGGATCCAAGAGAGGAATATGGAAATAAAGTTCCTGAGGTCCCTGTAAAAGTGCCATTTGATATCGACGACGATGAGGCGGTTATAGTCTTTACAGAAAATAATACTACAAAGTTCTACAAGATCACCGGCATAGAGCAACGATAATATATTAAATCCTAAAAAAACCGGCGGTTTAGGGTAAGTTTGTCCGGAATTTAGGATATTTAAGCTCTAAACCAACACTAGCTTTTGAGCACCCTTAACCGGTTTTTTAAAGACACCGCCATTTATGGTCTTGCCACTGTAATACCAAGGTTGATGACCTTTGTATTGGCTCCAATTCAAATTAGTGCGCTTACAACTACATCTTATTCAGAGAACACTACCTTTTACATTTGGGCTGCTTTTTTCAATGTCATTCTCACATTTGGAATGGAAACTGCCTTTTTCAGATTTTTCAGCAGGTCAGAAAAAAAAGGAGATGTATTTTCCACTGCATTTATAAGTCTTACCCTCTCCACTCTCATTTTTTTGGGGGTTATACTTCTTTTTAAAGAATCCATAGTAACCCTGGTGGACCTAAGACCGGAATTTTTTAATCTACTATTAGGGGTCCTTATTTTGGACACCCTGGTCGTTATTCCTTTTGCCTACCTCCGGGCGTTGAACCAACCCGGAAAATTTACCCTCATTAAGATAGCCAATGTTTTGATCCTCACATTGATAAACATTATATACCTGTGGTACATTCCCAATTATACTGAAAGTGTTCCGGGTTTTCTTTTGGAGACCTTTGATGGAAATAACCTGGTACAGTATGTATTCTGGGCAAACTTTGTGGCGAGTGGGGTAACCTTTCTGTTGCTACTGCCTTATTTCTTTAAAACCCGCCTTGTCTTTAGCATTAGTATCTTCAAAAAGCTGTGGCATTACGGTTGGCCTGTAATGATAGCCGGAGTTGCTTTTATTATAAATGAAATGTTTGATAAGCTGGTGTTAAAGGAATTAATTTCAGAGGAAATTATGGGCGCCTATGCCGGCTGTTATAAACTCGCTATTTTTATGGCTATATATATTCAAGCCTTTAGACTTGGTGCAGAACCTTTCTTTTTCAACCAATATAACAATAAAAATGCAAAATTAATTTATGCAGAAATCCTGAAGTATTTTGTTATTGTAGGTAGTTTGATGTTGGTTTTTCTTGTGGCTTTTTTAGATTTTTTCAAAGTTCTAATTGTTCCAGATGAAGATTATTGGGTAACCATTGGAATTGTACCAATCATACTCCTTGCAAATTTATTTCTTGGGATCTATCATAATCTTTCCATTTGGTATAAACTTACAGATAAGACCAGGGTTGGGATGTACATCTCTCTTTTTGGAGCAGTAATTACCATAGGGCTTAACCTCTGGCTAGTTCCTATTGCAGGTTTTATGGCTGCAGCCTGGGCAACGCTGGCGGCATATGGTAGTATGATGGTGATCTCGTATATCCTGGGAAGAAAATACTATCCCGTTCCTTATAATCTCGGAAAAATATCTTTATACTTGTTAATTTCGGTGGTATTTTCCTTTATTTCCTTTAATTTCTTCCGCGAAGATTACGTGGCAGGAACAGCTTTTGTAATTTTGTTCCTGGCAAGTATAATTTTTCTGGAAAAGAAAGAATTAAGGCGTTTAATGTCCTAAAATAATCCTTGAAATGAGCACAAAAACTGCAGTGCAAATCAAAATAGTCCTTAAGCACAGCAAGCCTCCCATATGGAGGAGGGTGCTGGTGGATAGTGCTGTGACTTTTGAGGAACTGCATTATACCATACAATTAAGTATGGGGTGGGGCATCTATCACCTTTATGAATTTAAAGTAGACGGGTACAAAATTGGTGTCATAGATGAGGAAATGGATGATTATGGCTTTGGAGCTTCAGAAATGATAGATTCTGAAGAGATCACTCTGGAGGAGATCATTTCCAAAGGCATCAATAAATTCACTTACGAGTATGATTTTGGCGATTCCTGGGAACACAGCATTGAAATTGAAAAAACAATGCCCCAGGATCCTGAAATGTTTTACCCCGTATGCCTTAAAGGAAGTATGAACTGTCCGCCAGAAGATGTAGGTGGGATTCCCGGGTTTTATTATCTTCTGGAGGTGCTTAAGGATCCAACTCACCCTGAACACGAGGAATTACAGGAATGGGTAGGTGGGGAATATGATCCTACCGACTTTGATCTTGAAGAAACCAATTTTTTCCTTAGGGAAATAGGGGAGATAATGGACAGTGATGAAGATGAGGATTACTATCCCGGGGATGACGATGATGATGAGGATGAAGAATTTTAAATTCGGAAGGATATAACTTCAGCAGAAAACTTTACTTAAAATAGTATCCTTCAAAAAAAGGAGGAGCGAGTTTAATAATTATAATTTTCAGAAATGACAATAAAGATCATCAACAGGTCTCAGCATAATTTACCGAATTATGAGACAGAAGCTTCAGCAGGAATGGACCTTAGGGCCAATATAACCGAAAGTATTACGTTAAAACCTTTGGAACGAGCCATTATAAAAACCGGTCTCTTCATTGAACTTCCCGTGGGTTATGAAGCACAGGTTAGGCCCAGGAGCGGCCTGGCAGCCAAAAAGGGGATCACAGTGCTAAACGCCCCGGGTACAGTGGATGCGGACTATAGGGGAGAAATTGGTGTGATCCTGGTGAATCTATCCAATGAAGAGTTCAGGATAGAGAACGGGGAGCGCGTTGCACAGCTGGTTATAGCAAAACACGAACGTGCAGAATGGGAAGAAGTTGAAGTCCTGGAAGAAACTACCCGTGGAGCCGGTGGATTTGGCAGTACAGGAACAGCATAAAATTAAATAACTTAATGAGTAGATCTTGGAATAAAACTTTTGTAAACCATTCTATTTGGCGATTTACAGGTAATTCTAATTTCACAAACCTTAAAACAATAAAATGAAGATCATAGTACCAATGGCAGGACGTGGATCACGCCTGCGACCACATACACTTACAGTACCAAAACCTTTAATTCCTATCGCCGGAAAACCTATTGTGCACCGCCTGGTGGAAGATATTGCCCGGGTTCTTGATGAAAAAATTGACGAAGTTGCTTTTATAATCGGAGCCGATTTTGGTGAAAAAGTGGAAACAGACCTCAGGAAAATAGCTGAAACAATGGGGGCCAAGGCAAGTATCTATTATCAGGATAAACCTTTGGGTACAGGACACGCCATTATGTGCGCCAAGGAATCCCTGGAAGGCCCTGCGGTAATCGCATATGCCGATACTCTTTTCAAAGCAGATTTCACCCTTGATAAGGATGCAGATGCTGTGATATGGGTGAAACAAGTTGAAAACCCTAGTGCCTACGGCGTAGTAAAGCTTAATGAAAACCGCGAGATCACAGATCTTGTGGAAAAGCCGGAAGAATTTGTATCTGACCTGGCGGTAATAGGAATTTACTATTTCAAAGACGTCGCTGTTCTTAAAGGTGAGTTACAAAATGTACTTGACCAGAATATCATTCGCGGTGGTGAGTACCAGATCAATGACGGGATAGAGGCGATGAAGCAAAAAGGATACAGATTTGTACCGGGCAAGGTAGATGAGTGGATGGACTGCGGGAATAAGGATGTTACCGTGGAGACCAATGGCAGGATGCTTAACTTCCTGCATGGGGATGGCGAGAAATTAATTTCAGATTCTGTAAAGATCACTAACAGTGAAATCACAGAGCCTTGTTTTATTGGGGAAAACGTTGAACTGGTAAATGTGAAATTAGGACCTAATGTCTCAGTAGGAGATGGTTGTATCATAAAAGACACCACGATAAAAAATAGTCTTATCCAGGAATTTGCTGAAGTTCGTAACGCAAAGCTTGATAATGCTATGATTGGGAATTTTGCCAAATTTGATGGTAATTTCACCCAGATAAGTATAGGAGATTATTCTGTTTTGGAATAATTTTAAAGACCTGTGAGAATAATCTGCAGGTAGCATTTTATAATATGAATAAGATGAAGGCCCTTTTAATTTTCCTTATGCTGGTTGGGGTTAATACTCCTGTGCTTCAGGCACAGGATGAGGGTCTTCCTGTTCAGGTGGCAGATGTAAATGAAGATGACCTTGGAAATGTTACAGATGAATTTCAGGAAAATTTTTTCGAGGCCCTCAAGCAAAAGGCTATTGAAAATTATGAGAGAGCCATCACTGCCTTGAAAAAATGCGAACAACTCCAACCAGAAAACCCGGTAGTACATTTTGAACTGGGTAAGAATTATAAACAGCTGGAGGAGTATGATAGTGCTATAAACAGTCTTCAAAAGGCCAACAGGTTAAAACCGGATCAGGAATGGATACTTGCAGAACTTATGGAGGCCTTCTATGAAAATGAAGATTTCGATAATGCCATCATCATAGCGAGGAACCTGGTGCCTCTCAATACAAAGTACTATGATAACCTGGCAGATCTCTACTTTAGGTCCAACAAGTATGAGGAGCTAATAAGTCTTCTTGACAAATTGGATGCAGAGCTCGGGATAGCAGATTATCGCCTGGGATTGAGACAGCAAGTTTATGCTCTCACCAACAATACTCCGGCGCAAATTAAAGTTATACAGGAAGCAATAAAGGCAAATCCTGAAAAGGAATCAAATTACCTTAACCTCATATTTGTATATAGTGAAGAGGGAATGGAGAAAGAAGCTTTTATAGCGGCAGAGGATATGTTGGAGAAATTCCCGAATTCCAAAGTAGTTCACCTCGCGCTGTATAAATTCTATCTGGAAAAAGGTGAACCGGAAAAGGCTATGGAATCTATGAAGTTGGTTTTAAAGGCAGAAGAAATAGATGCCGACTCCAAGTTCCGGGTGCTGAATGATTTTTTGCTTTTTGCAGCCCCAAACCCGGAGTATGAGGACGAGCTGAAAGAAGTTATCGATCTTTTTTCTGAAGCAGAGAACAGCACGCAGGTTTATCAAAAACTGGGGGAATATTTTCTCATAAAAAATCAGAAGAAACAGGCGTTGGAATATTTTGAGCAAGGCCTGGCAAAAGACCTGGATAATTATGAATTACTGCGAAATACCCTGCTGCTTCATTTGGACCAGGGAAACTTTGAAGCTGCAGTGGGCCTTAGTGAGAAAGGAATGGAAATCTTTCCGGCCCAACCGGTTTTATTCTTAATTCAGGGTGTTGCATTAAATGAAATGCAGGAATACCGGAAAGCGGAAGAAATACTTACTTTTGGCCTGGATTATGTAATAGAGAATGAACCCATGGAAGCCGATTTCTATGAACAGTTATCCAAATCCTATAGTGGGCTTGGGGAAACCGAAAAAGCTTCAGATTTTGGCGGCAGGGCAAAAGATTTAAAAAATAAACTTAATTAGATGATAAGGAAAATAGTTTTGATACTTGTAGTTGCAATATTTATCGCCTCCTGTGGAAGCCGAAAAAAAGCCCTGGAAATAGAGGATGCCGCAACTGCAGAGGTTATTACAAAACATTACGATAATGAAGCCGATTTTAAAACTTTGAGCAGCCGTATGAGGCTCAACTATCAGGATGAAGACAGGTCACAATCTGTAACCGTGAGCTTTCGTATGGAGAAGGATGAAACAATCTGGATAAGTGCACAGCTGCTGGGAATTCCTCTTGCAAAAGCTTTGATCACAAGGGATAGGGTGAGCTATTTTGAAAAGATAGGGAAAACGTATTTTGACGGGGATTACAGCCTTTTAAGCAAATGGCTGGGAACACCGCTTGATTATGATAAACTACAAAACCTTCTTTTGGGGCAGGCTATATATGATCTTCGGGAAGACAGATATACCTTAACGGAATCTACAAGAGGATACCAGCTGGTGCCTACAAATGGTGCGGCAGATGCTATAAGAAAAATGTTCCTGCTGGACCCACAAAATTACAAGGCTTCGGCCCAACAGCTTAACCAGGAAAGGGAGAACAGAAATGTCACCGTGACTTACCCAAGGTATCAGAGCGTTTCAGGCCGTACCCTCCCGGAGGAAATAAAAATTGTAG
Source organism: Gillisia sp. (assembly GCA_035461025.1). Classification (GTDB taxonomy): domain Bacteria; phylum Bacteroidota; class Bacteroidia; order Flavobacteriales; family Flavobacteriaceae; genus Gillisia. Next base: position 10,383 of record DATHWA010000469.1, read on the forward strand.
CCAATGAGGGAGGCAGGGGAACTAATATTGACATTAGCCTGCGCTCTGTAAGCTTCAATGAAAATTTGAATTTTCCGTTTGAGATCCCATCCGGTTATGACGAAATTGTAATCAAGTAATGAAGTTACAAAAGCTTTCAATCCCGGTCCTTTTTCTACTTTTCCTTTTTTCTTCGGTTGTACCTTCTTTTGCGCAAACCTCCCGGGAGGATTTGGAAAAGCGCAGGCTGGAATTGAGGGAAGAGATCAAAAGAATAAACTCCTTAAGGAGCAGCAATAAGCAACAGGAAAAATCTGTGCTTACAGAAGTGGAAGACCTGGACAGGCAAATTCGTACTACAGAGAATTTACTCAAGGTAACCAACCAACAGGCAAATTTACTTACCCGGGATATAAATTCCAACACCAACAAAATCCAGCAACTCCGTAAAGAGCTTGAAAAACTAAAAGAAGATTACGGGCAAATGATTGGGAAATCCTATAAGAGTAAATCCCAGCAGAGCAGGATCATGTTTCTCCTTTCCTCAGAAAGCTTTTTACAGGCCTATAAACGGCTCCAATACATGAAACAGTACGCGAACTACCGGAAGACCCAGGGAGACGAAATACAGGAGCGTACAGTTGAATTACAGTCAATGAACTCCAGTCTCATCGCCCAGAAAAAGCAAAAAGAAAACTTAATTGCTGAAAACAGGGAAACACGGGCTCAACTGGCAAAGAATAAAGAATCCCAACAGGTGCTTATAAAGAATATAAGACAGAAGGAAGGACAGTTTGCATCAGAAATAAAGAAGAAGCAACAGGAATTAAATGCCATAGATAAAAAAATAGACGAAATAATACGTGCTTCTATTGCGCGTGAAAATAAGGAAAGCGGCTCCACAGCCAGAGATACTTATGCCCTTACTCCTGAAGCTAAGGCCCTTGCTGCCAATTTTGTAAGTAATAAAGGAAAATTACCATGGCCGGTAAGATCTGGCGTTGTTGTGAGACGATTTGGTTCCCAGCCGCACCCGGTAGTTAAAACGGTGACTATTGAGAGTAACGGGGTACACATTGAAACAGATCAGGGTAGTAATGCAAAAGCTATTTTTGGAGGTACTGTGAGTGAAGTACAGGCTGTTCCGGGTGCCAACAAGGCTGTAATGGTTAGGCATGGGGATTATCTTTCTGTTTATAACAACCTGGGAAAAGTATTTGTAAAAAGAGGGGATACGGTTTCCCTTGGACAGGATCTGGGCGAAATTTCCACGAATAGCAGCTCCGGGAAGACCACTTTATATTTTCTTCTATACAGAAATATGGATAAAATGGATCCGGCAGACTGGATCCTGAGGATGTAAAATTAAAATCAAAAGCCCTTCAAACTTAAGTAAGAAGGGCTTTTTTATGATCTAATAGGGATTAATCTTTAAATAAGGCTTTTAATTCTGTGGCGTCGTGTGGCTTCATTTTCCCGGCAAGGACCAGGCTTAACTGCTTTCTTCTAAGGGCTGCGTCATAACGTTGTTTTTCAAGCTCTGTTTGTGGTTCCAGTGGAGGGACATTCACCGGGGAACCTGTTTCATCTACTGCTACAAAGGTGTAAATAGCTTCATTGGCCTTGGAACGCTGGCCGCTCTCCCTGTCTTCTACCCAAACATCTATAAAGATCTCCATGGAGCTTTTGAAAGCGCGGGAAACAGCAGCTTCCACCGTAACTACACTCCCAAGGGGAATCGCTTTATTGAAAGCCACGTGGTTTACAGATGCCGTCACCACGATCCTGCGGCTGTGCCTGCGAGCTGCGATACTAGCTGCACGGTCCATGCGCGCAAGTAATTCACCCCCAAAAAGGTTGTTTAGTGGATTGGTCTCACTGGGTAAGACAAGGTCTGTAAGTGTGGTTCTTGAGTCTTCAGGGTGTTTTGCCTGCATTGCCAAATTTTTGGCAAAGGTAAGACGCAGGAAGTCCTGTTACAAGTTAAGGAACTATTAAAGTTCCTGTATCAATAACCAGGCTCCATCATTTGTTCTCTTTACTTCTCTTAAGGTTTGTAAAGCTTCACCACGGGTTTTGTGACTGCTGTAAACTACCTGGTGTAAACCATATCTGTTCTCCCCAATATAACGGGCCTTGTGGCCTTCAGCTTTAAGTTCACTTACGGTTTGATGCGCGTTTTCTTCAACACGAAAAGCTCCTGCAACCACATGGTAATTGCCACTTTGCCTTGTCACTTTAAAAGTTATTTCTGGCAGCGGATTGTCAATGATAAAAGTTGCCTGTTGTATTTTTTGTTGTAATTGGGATTCAGCAGCTTGCTGTTCGGCTACATTATGTTCGTTGACCTGATCGCTGTAGAGGTTAAGCCCTGCAAAGCCGGAAAGACCAAGAGCAATTAAACCAACAGCAGCATATCTAAGATATGGCCTGCTCTGTCTTCTTTCCGGGGTGAAAAGGAACGGAGTTTTTTCTTCAAGCTCTTCAACCTGCTTTTTAAGGACTTCCCTCTTTACTTCGGTTGCCGGAACCTGGCTTAATCCAAAGGCTTGAGTTAAATAATTGGTTTCCTTAACCGGTTCAAACTGCAGGCTGTCTTCACTGGAAAGAGTAAAACTTCCAAGGTTTTCCAGAGAAATAGTTTGTTTCTCCTCTAGACGTGCGTGAAGTTTCTGCACATATTCATCGATCTTGTAAACAGCTTCCGGATAAGAGATCTGCATGGCATCTGCCACATAATTGGCCAGTAGGCCGTCATTCTTTTTAAGCTGTGAGTTAAAGGAAAGAACTTTTTTCGGTGGAAAAAAAGCCTGTGCTTTTTCGTTAAAGTGAGCAGGTTCTTTCTGGGTCAAAAATGCACCGAATCCCGGTAGGATCACACATTCGTAACGGTACAATAAATCGGAGATGTGAGAAGCTATAGTCATAAAAACAAATGTAAGATTTTATGGAACAGGATAAAATTAGCTAAAGATATCTTATTAACAAATCTTTTTCAGAAGAAATATGAACAGAATTATTAACTGTTAAATACTGAAAACCAGCAGTAAAGAAGCTTATTAATTATTGTGAATTATATTATTTTGCAGAAAAATACCAATCCTGGTTTCGGCGGTGAAAAGCATGGAGCTTTTCTTCTTCTTCCGGGGCAATTATTAATATGGATCGTACAGAACTCCTTTATACACTCGCTCTTCAAAATCTTCCTAATTTGGGAGATAGCACCGCAAAAAAATTGATAAGGCAACTGGGAAGCGCCCGGCAGGTGTTTTCAGAAAAAAAGCAGCAGCTCCTTAAAATAGACGGGGTAGGGGATATTAAGCTTAAAGGGCTGGAAGACCCCGGTTATATAAAACTCGCAGAAGAGGAATTGAGATTCATCGAAGAAAATAATATCCAGACCAGTTATTTTAAGGATAATGATTATCCCGATAAGCTCAAACATTGTGCAGATGGTCCCATCCTTCTTTTCTCCAGTGGAAATATTGATCTGAAAAACAAACGTATTATAAGCGTGGTAGGAACCAGAAAGATTACCACTCACGGCATAGCCTTTTGCGAGCAGTTTATAGAAGAATTGTCCCCTCTGGAACCTGTAATTGTATCAGGATTTGCCTATGGGGTTGATATCACAGCGCAAAAAGCGGCCTTGAAAAATGGCCTGCAAACGGTTGGTGTCCTTGCACATGGACTGAACCAGATATACCCTAAGGTGCATAAGAGATACGTTGCCCAAATAGAAGAAAACGGAGGTTTTTATACAGATTTTTGGAGCAGCCACGCTTTTGACAGGAACAACTTCCTAAAGCGCAACAGGATCATTGCCGGGATTAGTGAAGCAACTATCGTTATTGAAAGTGCAGAAAAAGGCGGCTCCCTGGTAACTGCAGATATTGCCAACTCTTATAATCGGGAAGTTTTTGCTGTACCCGGAAGGCCGGGGGATTCCCAGAGTAAGGGTTGTAATAATTTAATTCGCTCGCAGAATGCCCATTTGCTTACCTGCGCGGCAGATCTGGTCTATATGCTTAACTGGGATGTACAAACCAAATCCACCGCTGTACAGAAGCAACTCTTTGTTGAACTGGAGCCCCAGGAGCAGGTGGTTTTTGATTATTTACAGCAGGAAGGCAAACAGCAACTGGACCTTATTGCTTTGGGATGTAATCTGCCTTCCTACAAAGCTGCAGGTCTACTTCTTGAAATGGAATTAAAGGGAGCAGTACGTCCGCTTCCGGGAAAATTATTTGAAGTGATTTAACTTTCTGTCCCGATTCCGTATTATTTTTTTACCGAACTTTAAGTGTTTTGACCTATTAATCTGTTTGTTATGGGGAATTTAAAATTTATTTTCGTTTTCCTGGTATTTGCAGGGTTAATATCCTGTAGTAGTGACGATGATTCAAATGGACCAGCCGAGGCTGACCGAATTGTTGGAGAGTGGAAGATTGAAAGTCTGTCAATGGATGGAGAAGAATTAGACCTGACAGATTGTGAACTTCAAACGAGAATAAGATTTTCTACTAATGGGGATATTAGCGTGACAGATTACTATGAAGATTTTGATTCAGAAGAATGTATTTCTGAAGTTTATACTCAAAAATGGGAAAACCGTGGTGATAATGTCTACAGAATT